>JAOAHD010000018.1 GCA_026415395.1 Candidatus Binatia bacterium
GATTACGAACCGTGCCGTCAGTTTTCCCCTGTTCGCCTCGTCTGTGCGTTCGGGCGACACGACGGGATCGATCGTACTCTTACGGCGCGATGAAGTGTCAGCACTCCCTCCCATCCGTACCGTTCTACGTTTTGGCAAGAAGCTTGAGGCCCGTGAGATCCCGGTCCACCTAGCCGTGCGCCTCACCGAGGTTGGCACTCTGGAGCTTTGGTGTATCTCCCGCACGACGCCCCATCGCTGGCGCTTACAATTTGATTTGCGGAATACCAACTTGCCGCAAACGCAGTCCACAGCTGAGGCAAGCGAACTCAACATCGGCGCGGAACAAGCAACCCAAGCACTTGCGTTGTTGGAAGCAACCTTCCCGCTGTCCGGACCCAGCTGCGCCGATCCGGTGCGGGTCGTGCGCCAACTCGAAGAACTCCTCGGTGCAGGAAAGGACGTTTGGCCGCTTTCTTTCCTGCGGCAGGCGTGGGATGTGCTGTGGGAAGGACGGGAAGCAAGGAAAATGTCGCCCGAGCACGAAGCGCGCTGGTATAACCTGGCGGGTTTTTTTCTCCGTCCCGGTTTCGGGGCCCCAGGCGATCCCGTGCGTGTGGACCGTTTGTGGCGCTTGCGCTCCGAAGGCATCCGTTTTGCCAAGTCTATTCAGGTGCGCGCCGAATGGTGGAATTTGTGGAAACGTGTAGCTGGCGGTTTGCAGCGCACCCAGCAACAGCAACTCTTCAATGACGTTTCGCCTTATCTGCTGTCGCGCTTGCAAAAGAAACGCGAAAAGCTGCCTAAGGTTGGTCCTCAGGAGGTGCGGGAGTACTGGCAACTTGTGGCAAGCTGTGAGCTGCTCACTGCCGAGCAAAAAGAGGAACTCGGAGACGCTCTGCTCGCACACGTCGTGCGGGGAAAGGCAACCGCAGTAGAAATCTGGGCGTTAGGCCGCCTGGGGGCTCGGGCTCCCATGTACGGCCCGCTGAACTGTGTAGTTCGCGCAGCAAAAGCTGCTGTGTGGGCAGGAAGCCTTGCAAGTGCGCGCTGCGAGCGCGGGGACGCCGTTGCCTTTGCGTTGGTGCAACTCGCCCGCTGTGTCGGCGATAGGGAAAGAGATTTGCCCCACGATTTGCGCGAACGCTTGGCGAGCTGGCTCGAGAGCCACGGAAGCAACCGAGGCGTCGTGCGGCTCCTCCGCGAGGCTGTGCCTATCGAAACTTCCGAACGTGCCCGCATCCTCGACGAGTCGCTCCCGGTCGGTTTAGTGTGGTCCGCAGACACCGCCGCCTCCTGACACTCGAATTCTAAACCGCCTCCCCACATCCCCAGGCCCGGGCCGGGAATCCCGAACCCCGCCTAGCCCCTCACGGCTTGCGCACCTTTGGCTCCTCAGCCGCCTTGATACCCTGCGAAGTTGGTACAGTGCGATTGAGGAGAACCGTAAGGCGCGGCGAGATTTGGGCGGTCATGACGATATCGAGGAGCCCATCGCCATCGACGTCAGCCAGGGCAAGCGCCAGGATGGGAAAGCCAGTTCCGTACGCCCATTGCGCCACGCAGAAGTCCCCTCTGCCATCGCCGATGAACACAGCCGCGCCGCCATAAGCGGATGTCACTACGTCGAGGAACCCGTCGCCGTTGAGGTCGCCCACGGCAGCCTCGGCAGGTTTGCTGTCGGGCGGCGGTGGGGTGCCGTACGGTGTTGGAGTATAGCGGAGCGTTGGCGTGCGTGTCGGCGAGTTGGTGGTAGTGGGCGTGGGGCTGACATAGTTCGGCGGCGTGGGTGTGGGCGTGCGTGTCGGTGTGCCCGGCGGGTCGATAGGCTCCCAAACGGAAAGGAGCCTCCGCGGGGCGAAATGACCCCCTTGATTCAGCAGCAGGGCCATATCCTCGCCGAGCCTGTTCGTCACCACCACATCCACACGGCCATCATGATTGAGATCCCCTGTGGCCATTCCCCCAGGGGCAAACCCAAATATGCGCAGCCACTGGAAGGACTCAGCGGGCGAAGGGGTTTCGGGAAGCAAGCGCCCACACTCCCGCCCGTACGCAAGCCCAAGCAATGTGGGTCCATAGGCACGTGACGCCCCTAGTCTAAAACACCAACAGCAAGCCTCGTCTCCTTGTGGCGTCGAGGAGCTAAGAAGCAGAAGATCAGCAAACCCCTCGCCACTCAAATCCGCCACGGCAAAGCCCGGCATCATCGACTGCGTCGGTGGCGTGACAAGACCAGGTCCACGCACGAACGTACCAGGACCTGTCGACAACAGCGTGGAGATGAACTCCGGCTGTGGCTCGCTAGTACAATTCTTCGTAACCACATCCGGCCAACCGTCGCAGTTTACATCCACCAGCGCCACCTCGACCGGCACTGCGCCAAGGGGGATACGCTCGATGCGACGCGGCGCCATACCCTCGCCCCCAAACAGCAGAACAAGCGTATGTCCGGCAAGAGCTATAAGGTCGACCCGGCCGTCGCGGTCCAGGTCACCCGCCGCAATGGGAACGCCACCTTCCCCCAACGTGACCGCCTCCTCAAATGTGCCATCGCCCCGACTCAAGCGCACCCCCACTCCGTCTCCAATCCAGTCCGCACGCCCATCGTGGTTCCAGTCCGCCACGATCAGCGGCCACCAAAGCCCAAAACACCCAGGCCGCGTGCAATCCGTGTCCACAGCCTTGAACTTGAGCGGCTTTGGCGCCGGGGTTCCAGCAGCCTCGGCCGTGCGCACCGCCGCGCAAAATGGCGCTACAGGCGCCGTCGGCGTCGAAGTGGGCGTGGGAGTGCGCGGACACCCCTCCAACACACGGCGCACCGCAGCCACCACTTCGTTCACCGTCACCGCGCCGTCGCCATTTTCGTCAAAGCACGGCAACACCTCCTCCTCGCCCAGCACCATGCGCACGCCGCGCACAAGCTCCTCCACGCTCACCACCCCATCTTCATTACAGTCACCCTGACACCACACCGCTGCGCCGACTGCAGCCGCGAGCACCTCCACCCATGCCACCACCGCAACACACCAACCGCACCCCCGCCGCACGACGGCCCCCAAACGATGCGCAGAGCCTTCCCGCCCCCGGCAAGCTACAGGCCCCCAGGCGTGCATCTCGCCGGGATCGGACAACTCTCCACTAGGCGGCATTCGCGCACAACGCACCGCGCCTTTCATTGTGCCGCAGCTCTCCCCTTTTCGCTAGCCACGTTCTTCCTCCTCCAGTGCGGCAATGGCCTCCTCCAAACGCCAAACCAGCAAATAGCGCTTGTGGCCCTCGGCGTCGTCAAACGCACTCACCTGGGGGATCCTTCCCGCGTGAGTAGGGAGCCTTAAAACAGTTCGCGCAAAGCGCGACCGTCAGTGCGCAAGTCGAACTAGGATGCTCATGGTGACACTTGCGGCCGCGGTGGTTCGGATCGGAAGAGATGAAGGGAACATGATCGCCGCTCGATTGAACTCCTACCTCGCTGCCCACCTGGGGCTGGTGCATTGGAACCTCGTACGCAGCCCCGCGCATATTCCTTTCTAATACTCATGTCAAGTCTGGCTTATGCAATTCCCTTGCTGTGGTACCTCTTCGGACACGGACAGGTCATAGAAAGCATGAGAATCGTGCTGCTGGCGAAGCTCCCGCGAACTCCGTGGCGCATGTGATGGCGCCTGGTATTGGGCCACAGACCGCTTCGCACAGCGACCACGCAAATTTTCCCGTGTGCGTCTCTGCTAGTTGACCAGTTCCACGGGGGAAAGCACTTCCACCACGTGCTGATCACTCTCCCCTACTCCACGCAAAAAAACCGGCACAATCTGCGCGCCCGAATGCTTCGCCAGCCGCGCCGGTCCGGTAGTCGTACACGCGGGAAGACCGAAGAAGTCGACAAGTACGCCGAAGCTGTACCGTTGATTCTGGTCGGCGGGGATGGCGAGGATACCCCCGCGTCTCAGTACTTTGATGGCCTGCTTTGCTGCGGATTTCTTCTCGATCCAGCGCGTACCCCCGCGCGACCACCATTGCAGGAGCCAATGGTTGACCAAGCCGTTCCGCATAGGGCGATGAATCAGCGTGACGGGCACACCCATCAACCCATGCGCATAGGCGAGCAGCTCCCGATTCCCGAAATGCGCTGTAAGTACGATGAGTCCTTTCTTGGTCGCACCCGCGATTGCCTCACGCCATCGTTCGATATCTTCGACTGTACGTTACAACGTCTTTGAGCCTTGGCAGCTTTTCGGTCGAAACGGCCCCAGGCTCCCGAGCTGACCGACGCACGCTATGCTTGGCGATAGCCGCTTCGATCTTTTACCATTCGTTATTGACGTTAACTGCTGTGGCCCTGGAGCGACCCTCCGTCGGGAGAACGGGATGTCGTCTTTAGCTTCCTTGTCCCCACTTTGCCCGGGCGGAAGCCAGCTTGAGCGTAAATCCCCCGCCCTCCGTTTCCGCAAAGAGCAACAGCTCCACTCTGTTCACCTTCGCTGCGTAGTGGATGGTGCCTGCCCGTCAAATGCGGTCGAAGAAACGCGCAAGGCCAATCCGACCTCTCTCCTTACGCATCACTCACCTCACCGAATCCTTCGCTGCGGGGAGGGGGACGCCGCTCCCAGAGCCCGTCCACGACCACCGGGCGCTCATCCCCCTTTGCTCCACGTGCACAACTGCCTCGGCCATCGAGTCGCGGGAGCCTCCTGATGGGCTCCGAAGGCCACGCAGGAGTGCACCCCTGCATTCGGCAAAAGGTGCAGTGGTCCAGGCACCACCACCGCTTCGATGGCTTCCAGGGAGAGGTAGCTTTCCACATCGCGGCGAAATTCGGCTCCGCAGTCTGCGGCGGTTTTCTCAGGCTCACGTGCGTAAACTTCTCGCACTCAGCGCTCATCCACTGTGAGCTTCATCTCCGATCTATGCCCTGGGTAAGGTGCCAAAGCCGCGCCCACTCAGCTGGTATCAGACTTGTGTCGGTGCGCGATAGCTGCGGGAGTCTTAGTGTCGGCCGTTCGAATCGGCCAGGGCGCGTTACCCAAGCCCTTCGATCGCTTCGCCCCCGGTTCCGCCTTCCTTGATGAAGCAGCGTCGCATCCTCTGTCAGCGTTCTGCCAGGCCCGGCCAAGAATAGCCCTCCGGCTCTTCCACTCGCGATCAACCTTGCGGTGGTGTGGAGTAGCTCAGGAGTTCGATACCCCGCGCACTAACGCAGTTGTGGCCCGGTATTGAGCCCGACGCGCCGGTTGGAAGCAGGATTTACGTTCTATCTCCTTTCAGTCTCGCTTCCCGCCTGCTTCTAAGACAGGCAGTATTCGTCGTCTAACTGCGGCGGGCACCACACTTGACCTTCTTTACCACACGGCCAAAGGTGCAGGTGGATCCCACGACGGAGCGCCTCTTGGCCTACACGTCTTACATGGCAGGAGTGGCATCAAGTAGCCTAAGTGGCGGTTTCAGACCAGCGCTATCTTGTTACCGTGAGTTGCGCGCGGTGTTAGCTCAAATCTTTCGTTCGCGGCCCGCCCAATAAGGATCGCGCAGCTTCCGCTTATACAGTTTTCCATTAGGATCACGTGGCATTTGGTCAATGAAGTCAATGCTCCGCGGGCACTTATAACCCGCCAAGCGCTCGCGACAAAAGGTCAGAATTTCTTGAGCAAGGGCTGGGCCCGCTTCTACACCTGGGGCTGGTTCGATCACGGCTTTGACCTCCTCGCCCCAGTCGTCATTTGGAATCCCGAACACGGCAGCGTCTGCAACCTTCGGGTGCGTTAGCAGGACCGATTCGATCTCAGCAGGATAAATGTTCGCCCCGCCCGAAATGATCATGTCGATTTTTCGATCGCAAAGGAAGAGATAACCCTCTTCGTTAAGGTAGCCGACATCGCCAACTGTGAAGTAGCCATCGCGTCGGTTGGCTTCCGTCTTAGCCTTGTCTTTGTGGTACTCGAAGTCCGCTTGGCCAAGCTTCATGTAGACAGTCCCTGGAACGCCCGGTGGGCAATCATGTCCCTCGTCATCCAAAATGCGAATTTCCGCCCCGGGCCATGCGCGACCAACTGTACCAGGGTAGCGCAGCCATTCCTCCGGAGTAACGATAGTTCCGCCTCCTTCGCTAGCCGCGTAGTACTCGTAAATCACGGGTCCCCACCATTCGAGCATGCGGCGTTTAATGTCGACCGGGCACGGGGCGGCAGCATGAATTACATGGCGCCAAGATGACACATCGTACTTCTTCTTCACCTCATCGGGGAGCGCCAGCAAGCGGTGGAACTGTGTCGGAACCATGTGCGTAGTGGTGGTGCGGTAACGTTGCACGATGTCCAGGCAACCTTCAGGCGTCCATTTGTCCATCAAGACAACCGCATGGCCAAAATGAAGCGAAGCGCCCGCAAACAGCAATACGGCGGTGTGATACAGTGGGGAGCCCGTGAGATGCACGTTGTCGTTTTCGGGCTGAATGCCGAACATGGCCAAAAACCATGCATACATGGAGAACACTGTATCTGGGTCGTAGGGCGAAAGTGGTCGGCGGACCCCTTTTGGTCGGCCGGTAGTGCCGCTGGTGTAATTCATCACCTGGCCGGCAGTTCGCATATCGGGAAGCGAGTCCGGCTGACCACTTTCTAACTCATCGATCCCGCGAAATCCTGCTACGGCGCCTCGAGCAAAACATCGTCGCTTATCGATTCCGGCTTCGTCAGCTGCAACAACACAGGCGTTGGCAAACCGTTCGGAGGCTACGAAGACCTTGGCCTCAGAGTCCTGCAGGATGTAAGCGATTTCGGATCCGGTTAGGTGGTTGTTGATGGGAACTAAGTACCAGCCCGCTTGCCCGGCGGCCAGATAGAGCGCGACCATATCCGCACTGTTGGGCAAAACAACGGCCAGGCAGTCCCCTTTTTCCATCCCCTCTCGGCGAAGCCCGTGAACCAAGCGATTGGCTCGCGCGAGGAGCTCTCCTGCAGTCCAGCGCCTCCCATCCGGCTCCACGAGAGCCAACTGATCGGGTCTCCGTTGAGCAAAACGCCAAAATCCGTAGTCCGACATACTTTGTTCCTCCCGACAATATGACAGCAATCACGGACGCGGCAGCCCGAGAAGACGCTGCGCAATGACGTTGCGCTGGATCTCCGAGGTACCGCCCATGATGCTTTCGCTCCGAGCATACAGGTATTCGCGCGCGGTACGTTGCCATTCTGTTTCCCAACTAGGAGCTGCGCCCAATCCAAGCGCTCCGAACACGGCGGTCGCGACCTCTTGTAAGCGCTGATCGGTTTCGCTGCCGAGAATCTTTTCTATGGAGCTTTCTGCCCCCGGAGCGCCGGTTCGTTTCAGCTTCGTGATGCTGCGGTAGCCCACCAGCTCTAAAAGTTTCACCTCGATCCACGCCTGGGCGAGGCGTTGTCGCGTCAACAGGTCCGCTGTCAGGCCACGCCGCTGGGCGACGCTTACAGCATGGTACAGGCTTCGTCGGATTTTCCGTTGGAACGTAAACGTCCACACAGGCCCCCGCTCATGGGCCAGGATCCCCATGGCAATCTCCCACCCCTTCCCGGGCTGGCCGACTAGGGAATCGGTGGGCACGCGCACGTCGGAGAAAAATACCTCGCAGAATTCCGCATCTCCGGTCATTTGCCGCAAGGGCCGCACGGTGATTCCTGGCGAGTGCATATCCACCAGGAGCAAACTGAGGCCTCGATGACGCGGTTGGTCTAGCTCCGTCCGGCACAGCAGGAAGCACCAATCGGCCAGGTCAGCGTGACTCGTCCATACCTTCTGACCATTGACAATGAATTCACTGCCGTGCCGTTCGGCACGAGTGCGGAGAGACGCGAGATCCGAACCCGCTCCCGGTTCCGAAAACCCTTGGCACCACAGCTCCTCGCCGGATAAAAGTGGCTTGATGAATCGCTTCTTTTGCTCCTCGGTGCCATGACGCAAAATCGCAGTACCGATGAGGTCCACAGCGCCGCTGCTCGCAATGGGTCGCGGTGCTCCAGCGCGATCTAGTTCTTCCTCGAATAGCCATCGCTCCACAACCGTCGCACCACGCCCCCCGAGCTCCTTGGGCCAACTGATCGCCGCCCATCCACCCTCATACAACTTGCGCTGCCACTCGCGCGCAATCTCGACCCACATCGGGTCGTCCGCTCGCGTCCACAAATGGCCGCGCCGCCACGACTGCGGAAGGTGGCGTTCCAGCCACTCCCGCGCCTCAGCGGCAAACGCGAGCTCTTCGGCTGAGAACGCAAAATCCATACGCACGGTAGTTTCCCAACGAACGTTTGTTTGTCAATACTGTGGTACAAAGTTCCCAACCGGCATCCGCGGCTCTCGCACCAGCCTGATTTGGCTGGGTGCGACGGGGTCCCTACGTCTTCCCGAGCGCACACCCGCGCTCGCTATTGGTCTTCAATGCGTAACAGCGTGGCTTCGAACTCTTGCCGCGCCGCGTTCCACGCAAACGCCTTTGCGCCGGCAACTTTGCCCTCGCGCACCGATACAACGATCTGTGCGGCGCGCGCGTAGTTTGGATCGTCTAGCCACCCCGACGCGGCAGCTCGGTCTTCAGCCGAAAAGTATGCTTCGTGATCCGGATGAGAATGGTAAAACGCCACAAGCTCGAGCCGGCCCTGGTAAGCCTCCTCTAATAATGGGGCGACTTCCTCATAGCGCATACTATAGGCAGTGCGCGCGGTCCGGGGAAAGGTTTCCGGGTCGCGCGCGTGCAGTTCGTTTTGCACATTGGTGATGGGCACAACTTCCATCACGCCGCTGCGGGCAGTGACCACGCCACAGCATTCCTCGGGGTACGTTGCCTCCGCATGCTCCTTAATCCGTTCCCAAACCTCGTGCCTTAGGTGCACCATTAGAGCTCCACCTTCTTTGCGTCTGCCCAGCTCGGGCTGTTGCGTCCGCAGCCAAGAGCAGCCGCGTGAGCAACTCGTTGAAGGGCGTTGGCACGCCGTAACGTGCGCCGCGCCGGCAAACCTCCCCGTTAATCGCCTCGATTTCCGTTCTCTTCCCGAGCTCCAGATCCTGCAGCATCGAAGAGCGGTGCGCCGCGGTCCGCGGAACGAGCACAGCATAAAGCTCCCGCCGAAACTCCTCAGCGCTGCCCCACCGTAACGCGACCCGTTCAGCACTAGCCACCGCAAAGGCCTCATCGATGACGCGGTCCATGATCGCCCGGGTCTCCGCATTCTCTGAAAGCAACCCGTACGTACATCCCAGCAAGGCGCCCAGCGGATTCAAGGCGGCATTGTAAAAGACCTTGGCCCAAAGCTCAGCCTCGATCGAGGCGCAGGGCTCTGCAGGAATACCCGCCCGCTCGAATTCCGCAGCCCAATGTTCGGCTGCTTTTTTTGCTGAAACCTCCTCTCTGAGAAACGGACCGACACGAACCGGCTCTGCGCACACGGTGACCTCCACGGTCCCAGGCTCGACTATCCGCGCGCCAAAGATGACTCGACCGCCAAGAAGGCGGCGCGGCTCCACATGAGCAGAAAGTGTTTCCAAGTTGCCGAGACCGTTTTGCAAGGACACTACCCAACCGGGATCAGCGGTGCAGTTCGGCACGAGCGGCGCAACAGTAGCAGTGTCGTAGCTCTTGACGGTAACCAGGACCAAGTCGAACTTGTGCCGCAACTCCGTTGGCGAGGTGACCACCCTCGACGGCCAGCAGCGATGTTGTCCCCAAATGCCTCGGATCCAGAGCCCTGCCTTCCGCACTGCCTCCATATGCGGCGGCCGGCCCAGGAGCGTGACGTTATGACCTGCTTTTGTCAGAAGACCGCCGAACACCGACCCGATCGCGCCCGCGCCAAGAACGAGGACATCCGCCATACAAACCGAACTTTTTAACAGAGGCTAACACGATCTGTCATCGCATCTGCGTGGACGAAGAACGGGTTGTCCCAACGCCGCCACAACATTACAGAGCCGCGACCATGAGACGCCCCCGTGCTACAGCACGATCTCGCACAAGGGCTGGCGCCTGGGCGCTGCTACTGGTCGCTGTGTTTGCTGCGGCACTGTCGCTTCGGCTGGCATACATTCAGTCGATCATCGATAGCCCTGCCAGTGTTATTCTGCAGACGAACGCACTTAGATACCATACTTGGGCGCAGGCAATTCTGAACGGCACAGCTCCCTCTCCTCCCCACGACCAACCGCCCGCGTACGCGTATCTCATGGCCACGATCTACTATTTTGGGGGCGTTGATCCGCTCCACGTGCGCATCGTTCAGGCGGTGGTCGATGCGATGCAGTGCGTACTCCTCGCGAGCTTGGCTGGCCAAGTTGGATCCATGCGTTGGGCGTGGTCGACAGGGCTCGTCGCTGCGGCCTACGGCCCGTCGATCTTTTTTACTGGTGAACTATTGCCTGCGACCTTTTCTCTTGCCGCTCTTACCGCCGCCCTCGTCGCGTGCGTTCGGCACTCGTGGCTGCTCGCTGGCGCTCTGTTCCTTGTCGCCAGCGCCCTCCGGGTCGAGTTCCTCCTTGCCGTTGTTGCATACGCGGCTTGGCTTGCGTTTCGCGGTCAACGGCAACCGGCCAAACGACTGCTTCTTCCTCTGGCGATCGGCTGGCTGGGGATCACACTCACCACATCTCTCGTCGCTGGGCGTCCCGTGCCATATACCACAGGAGTTGGTCTCAACCTGTGGCTCGGCAACAACCCGTTTGCCGATGGAGTGAACCCGTTTCCCCCTGCAGCTCTTCGAGCCGCGGCCGATCGGGCACGCGCAGAGGCGCACAACGATCCGGTGACGACGGACTGGTGGTTCTTACGGGAAGCGGTTGCATTTTGGCGTGCCTACCCGTTTCAGGCAGTCGCGTTGGCGTGGAAGAAGCTCCGATGGACGCTTGTAGACCGCGAACTACCGAATACGAGCGATGTTGACTGGCAACAGAGCTACAGCTGGCTTTTCCGCTTGCCGCTCTTTCCGGTTTCCTTTGGGGCAGTCTTGATGCTTGCCTCTGCTGGGCTCGTTTTTTCTTTGATCCGCCGTAAATGGTCTGAAGCTCTGACTCCTCTGTCGTTCGTGGCGGCTGGGACGCTGTTCGTCTGTACCGTCTTTTTCACCAACGGTCGATTTCGTTTGCCCCTAGCTCCCCTCCTGCTCATCCTCGCTGGTCACTGTATCGCGTGTGTCACGCAACGCCCTTGCTTCCGCCATCCAACGCGCGAGGTGTTGCTCTCAGGGGTCGCGGTCGCCGGTGCCGCCTGGCTTGCCTTCGCTGATCCGTACAAGGTCAAAACGTACGCGGTCCCTGCCCTTCTCGCCAATGCTGGGATTGCCGAGCGACTGACCGGCCGTTTCGAAAGAGCACGAGACTACTTGCGACAGGCACTTGCCGCTGACCGTGCAGACGATCTGGCTTGGGCTCATTTGGCCCTCGCTCAGGAACAACTCGGCGACCCTGTGGCAGCCGCAGAAGCTTACTTCGAGGGTTTCGGCTTTGTCCCGCATTCAGAAGATTTACGAGAGCTCGCGCGGCAGTTCTCCGCTCGTCACGGCGTGGACCCTATTTGGATCGATCAGTGGGTCGGGGCGCGTTCAGCAGCCGAACAACAGGCACTGCGTAGACGAATCCTGCAGCTCTTAAGAACGCGCGAGCCCTAAGGAAGCCTTCAGCATTCGTAGAGAATCGCACCTCGGGGGAAGGAACCTCAGGGGAAGGAGTATTAACCGGCGAACGTCGAAGCCGTCAACCTGCCCAAAATGCCCCTTGCCAATCTGTCGGAATCCGGAGTATGGAACCGCATCACGGCTGTTTTTTGGTTAGGGAGGGAAGAAGCGTGGCCTTGTGCTGGACACGGAAAGCTACCGTCTTGTTGGCTGGAGCAGTCCTGATCGCCGGACAGGCTTCCTACGGCGAGCCTTGCGAGCCAGGGGATCCGCGCCTCCTCAAGCCGGATTTGCAAGCCCTCACGCCCACTCGTGCACGGGTCGCCGAGCGACAAGGCGCGCGCCGACTCTACTTCACGACCAAAATCGCCAACATCGGCAAGGGGCCATTAATCATCGAAGGAAAAACCGTGAACACACCTTACGGTCCAGTGACCAAAGCCACACAGATCGTGCGCCGCAGTGATGGAACAACGTGCACGAAAGACGCGGGAAGCTTTGAGTTCCACAAAAGTCACAATCACTTTCACGTGAACGACTTCGCAGAGTACTTGCTCCGGAAAGATGATCCGTACACCGGTCCCATCGTCGCACGAGCGAGCAAGATCTCCTTCTGCCTGATCGATATCGAGCCTGTGCGAGGGTTTTATGACGGCACCCGGCAGGTATTCGCGAATTGCAGCGTGCAGGAGGGCATTCAGGGAATTTCGCCAGGATGGGCCGACGTGTACGACGACTTCTACCCCGAGCAATACATCGAGCTTGACATTTGTCGGACCGACGGTGGCGTACCGCCGGGGCAATACTACTTAGTGAACGTTGCAGATCCCGACGACCTCTTATTGGAAGAGCGTGATGATTACGCCTCCAACGCTGGGTTCGTGCCCATTACGGTGCCTGCCCGAACCGGCAACTTCCCGGTGCCGACGGATCCCGCGTGCCCTCAACCACCGCCCCCAACGCCAACACGAACCACGACGGTTCAGCCGACACCAACACCCACGGCTCCGCCCCAAATTAACCCTCGCCCGACGAGAGCTCCGCGTCCATCGCGCCCAACGCGCCCCCCGCGACCGCCGCGCCGTCCGGGTCCGCATGGTTAATCGTTAGGATCCCTAGCAGCGCCGATTCGCCGTTATCGGCGTTGAGTTGTGGTAGCGACCCCGAACCCCGTGACTGCTGTGATCTTAGCTGCCGGTCGCGGCCAACGAATGGGCGATCTCACTCGCCATCGACCGAAGCCCCTCCTCCATGTCCGCGGTAAGCCAATTTTGGAACACATTCTCCTCGGCCTTAGGTCTGCCGGAGTGGAGCGCGTCCTTGTCGTTGTCGGGTATTTGGGAGAGCAAATTGTGACCGCCTTAGGTGATGGTCGGAGGCTCAGCCTAAAAATCGAATACGCTTGGCAGCCTGAGGCTCGAGGAACCGCTGACGCACTACTTGTTGTGCGTGCTTCAATAAACGCACCCTTCTTCCTGTCCTGGGGCGACGTGCTGGTCTCGCAAGATAGCTACCGCGAGCTTGCAAGCGCATTTGCCGCCCAACCAGCTGCCGCGTGGATGGCGGTTAACGAAGTAGAGGATCCGTGCCAGGGGGCTGCGGTGTATTTGGATGCCGACCGCAGAGTCCAACGCATTGTCGAGAAGCCTGCCCGCGGTACCTCCACCACCCGGTGGAACAACGCCGGGGTGGGGATCTACTCCCCGGACATTTTCACATACGCCCAAATGGCACCGGTGTCACCGCGAGGGGAACGAGAACTGCCTCAGGCCGTCGATCTTATGATTCAAGACGGGCATCCGGTCTATGCTTTACCGGTCCTCGGCTTTTGGAGCGATGTTGGCACGCCAGAAGCTCTTGCTTTCGCCGACGAACACTATCCAGCTTAATGCGCATGAACCCGACTCTGTCGGTGACGCCATGGAGGGAGGTTGCTGATCAAAAGCAAGTTCGTCTCCGGTCTCTTGCACGGGAGTTCCAACGGCGCTTCGGTCGCGCACCGCAGGTTTTCGTGCTTGCGCCCGGTCGTGTGAACTTGATTGGTGAACACACGGACTATAACGGCTACCCTGTGCTGCCCGCTGCTCTTGACCGTGAAGTCGCAGTGGCCGCAGCCGGCCGGCCTGATGATCAGGTTGTCGCTCACACCATGGCTCCTGGCTTTGGTCCCTGCGCTTTTTCTCTCGCTGAACCCCTGTGCCCTGGTATCCAAGGTGACTGGGGCAATTACGTCAAAGCGGCAGCAAACGTACCCCTGGCGCGGTCACTGCGGCAAGGCGCTGATTTATTGATTGACAGCACAGTACCGAGCGGCGCCGGCCTTTCCTCCTCCTCTGCTCTGGTTGTGGGTGTGGGCCTCGCACTCCTGGCGTGTGGTGGCGCCGCGGAGGGTTCGAGGATTGCACTGGCAGAGGAGTTCGCGGCAGCAGAGCATTTTGTCGGAACCATGAGTGGTGGCATGGACCAGGCCTGCTGCCTGCTGGGACAGTCTGGATGCGCTCTTCGGATCGATTTCTTCCCCTTGCGTGTGCGCTCGGTACCTTTCCTGCCTGATTACCGCATCGTCGTGTGCCACTCTTTGGTCACGGCAGAAAAGGCCGCATCCGTTCGCCGAGCCTACAACCTGCGCGTCTGGGAGTGTGGCATCGCCGCACGTGCATTAAAGGTTTTGTTGCGTGGCGATGCAGATGCCGTGGTCGAGCGGCTGGCGGACGTGGAGCGACTCATTGGAGCTCCTTCCCGTCGCGATCTGTTGGCAATGCTGGCTGACTACATTCCGGACAGGCCTCTCTCGGTCATCCAGCTCGCAGGCATGCTTCGAGTGAGTCCAGCGAAGCTCCTGCCGCCAATCGAGCCGCCTCCCGTCTCGCTCGAAACACCGCTGCCGATTTTGCGCCGCACCCGCCACGTCCTGCGTGAGGCCGATCGGGTAGACGCAGCGGAGCGAGCATTGATAAAGCATAACGTGTCGGCTCTTGACGAGGCGATGCGTACTTCTCATGCAAGTTGCCGCGATGACTATGAGGTGAGCTGCGATGAACTCGAGGTTTTGGTGGGGTTGTCCGCTCAAGCAGGGGCAATTGGGCCCCGATTAACCGGTGCGGGCTTTGGCGGCTGCACAGTGCAGTTGGTGCCCGAAAAGCAAGTGCCAGAGTTTTTTCGCTGGATCGACCAGCATTTTTATCTTGAGCGTCTCCCGTCCGGCTCTTTGCCAGCTAGTTACCGCTTCGCGTTTGAACCCGCGGACGGCGCGCAAGTGGTCTGGTGCGAAGACCGACTTTAGGCAGCTCGCCCAAGCCGTTGGCCTGGGGGTTCACGTTCCCTACCGCATTAGCTTACGCTAAACGGCGCCCACCGTGGCGAAAGAAGACCTCAGCCAGCATTTGGCAGCCTATCTCGAGAATCGCACCGGTGCAGACCTCGTCGAGGTCCTGCGATTGGAACGCCTACCCGGCGGAGCATCACGGGAAACTTGGGGAGTCGAGATCGCGCTCCACACCGCAAACACCACGGAGCGACGTTCTCTCATTCTGCGGCGCGACCCGCCTGGCACTCACTTGCCTGATCAGCGCCGCCAGGAATTTGAATTGCTGCGCATCGCCGCGGAAGCGGGTGTACCGGTCCCTAGGGTCTACTGGTGCGAGGATGACGCCAGCTACCTGGGGGCCCCGTTTCTGATCATGGAGCGGGTTGCCGGGGAGACGATTCCACGTCGGTTATTGCGGGATGAAATGTACGCGCAGGCACGTGCTGTGCTGCCACGCGAGCTGGCTCGGGCTCTGGCGGCAATCCATGCAATCAATTTCGAGCGTCCCGAGCTCCGTGGGCTCCCGCGCCCTGATACAGAGGAACCGGCGTCCCTTTTCGAGCTGAACCGTTTTGAGCAGCTTTATCGCGCGCTAAGTCCAGACCCTCACCCGGTGTTCGAACTCGCCTTTCGTTGGTTAAGACACCACGCCATCCGGGAGCAGCGCCGTACTCTCGTTCACGGCGACTTCCGAATCGGCAACATGATGTTCGGACCTGAAGGGTTACGGGCGGTTTTGGATTGGGAACTAGCCCATGTCGGGGACCCGTTGGAGGACATTGGTTGGCTCTGCGTACGCTCCTGGCGGTTTGGGAACGACCACTTGCCCGTTGCAGGCCTTGCGAGCCGAGAAGAGTTTTATGTCGCGTATGAAGAGGCTGCAGGTGTGAAAATCGACCCTGCCCAGGCTAGGTATTGGGAAGTCATGGGTAACCTCAAATGGGGGATCATCACGATTTTACAACTGCGGAGTTTCTTAGATGGAAGCGTGCCCAGCGTAGAGCTGGCTGCTCTTGGCCGGCGCACCGCTGAAGTGGAACTCGAGCTTTTACGTGGGCTGAAAGGGGAAGGCTTTTGAGGTTCGCGGTTTCGTCACTCGCAGCATTCGTTCTCTGTGCGACAATCGGCAGTGGGTGTAGCCACGCGAACAAGGAGCCGCTTTTTGCGCGATCACTCGCAGAGCTGGTTCCGCACAATGATCGGGACCACTTCGTTTTCATCGTCGAACGGCCGACCCCCGATGGTTTTCGACCTACGGCTCTGCAGGTAGAGCATGTCACGAAGCTGCCAGAAGGCAACGAGTACGAAGTGAGCCTGAGCGAAGATGGTATGGCCACGGGGCGGGTTCTGCTTCGTGACGACGGCTCCACGCTCTGGCTAACTGTGGAAGAAGACTTCACGCGGGGGCTACGAATGTCGTACGACCCGCCATTGCCCTATGTGTCGGTGCCCCTGTTCGCCGGCGAGACACTGGCAACTAGCCGAGCAGATCTCCGCGCCTTAGGAACCAATCAGGCAGCAGGTCGCCTGTTGGTCACGCAAAAAACCCGAGCGCGGGCCGAGCCAGCTGGCCAGTGGCTTGCAGGAACTTACGCAAGCGCGATTCGCCTTGAAGTTGAGCGCTCCTACGAGGGCCCGGATGGCCCCACGCAGTTAACCAGCACAACCGTGCTTGTGCCGGGCATTGGCGAAGTTCGCTCCGAGGGAGCGGCCGCCGGCAGTCCGGTGATGCGTCGTCAACTCGCGTGCGCCATCGTGAGCAATCGCCGGATTGGCGATTGCCGCGCACTTTTCCAACGTTGAGCACAAAGCCACGCAGCGGCGTCGAAAGGAAGTGCCAGCATGCAAGATCGACCGACCATTGACGAACTGCTGGGAGCCGTAGAGAGGTTTCTCGAGCGCGAAATTGTTCCGCAGCTCCATGGTCGCGACCAGTTTCACGCTCGTGTTGCAGCCAACGTTCTGGCAATTGTGCGGCGCGAGCTGGCGCTGGAAACGGAACAGCTTCAGCACGAGTGGCAGCGACTAGCCCGTCTCCGCCGATCTTGCGAGTCCGAGCCAGCGGGGTCACCTGCAGACGTGAAGAAACAAGTGCGGAGGTGGACAGAGGAACTCTGCGAGTGGATTCGCAACGCACCCATTGACAGTCTTCTGGAACAAAAGGACCTCTGGCAACACTTGGAAGCGACCACGCGCGAAAAGCTGCTTGTCGCCAATCCACGCTTGGTCGAGGACCCGTAGCCGATCGGAAGGCTCGGGCGCCTCTCCGCGGCTTGACCCCGTTGGTGAACATTTGTTAACGCGTGGGTATGTTTTGGCCCCAAGGCGAGGCGGTCTTCGATCGCTTGCGAGCAACTCTCCAGTGGGTCGGTACCCACAGTCCTTACTATCAGCAACGGTGGCGACGGGCCGGCATCGAGATTGAGCAAATCCGCGATTACAACGCGTTTCGCCAGATCGTGCCCATTCTTCGTAAATCCGAGTTGGTAGCGAACCAGCGCGAGCATCCCCCCTTTGGGGAGTTTGTAACGGTGCCACGCGAGCGCTTCGGCAGCCTGCACACCTCCCCGGGGCCGATCTTCTTGCCTCGTTTACCAGAAGAGAACCAAGGCACAGAGACTCTGCGGGTGGCCCTGTCGGAAATGGGAGTACGCCCCAGGGACGTGGCCCACGTGACTCTTTCCTACCACATCATGCCCGGAGGCTTGCGGCTGCACCGGGCGTTCGAGGCGGCGGGCTGCCTTGTGATCAACGGCGGCACTGGTTCGAGTAGCCTCCAAGTAGAGCTCGCACGTGCCTGGCGCGCAACCGTTTACGCCGGAACACCGAGCTTCCTTGCGAACTTGGTGGATACAGCGCGCAACATGAACTTGGACCCTCGCCGCGACTTGTACTATCGGCTTGGGTTTTCCACTGCCGAAACCTTAACGCCGGAGTTACGACAGGAACTGCAAGACGCACTCGGGATTGAACTTTTTGATCATTGTGGAGAAGCCCAGATCGGCCCCCTCGCGGGAGAGTGTCACGTCCACGATGGTATGCATCTCCACGCTCGCGACTTGTTTTGCGAGTTCTTGCATCCAGTCACGGGCGAACCTGTAGGTCCCGGAGAAGTCGGGGAACTTGTCGCCACCCAGCTCGGGCCGCGTGCGTTACCGTTAGTCCGTTATGCGCCCGGGGATGCGTTTTTGTTGGTGAATGGCGCATGCCCGTGCGGAAGCGCGTCTCCGCGTGTTCGCTTCGTCGGGCAAGTTGGCGCTATTCGCAAGATCAAGGGTGTCCTTGTGCACCCTCAGCAGGTGCACGCGGTGTTGCGGCAGTTCCCTGAGGTCCGCCGGTTTGAAATCGTGATCGATCACCTGCCCGGAGAACGGTATGAGCGAGCTCGTCTGCGGCTCGGTGTGGAACGGCCCTCGCAGTTCTCCGTTGAATTCGAACAGAAAGTGGCCGATGCTGTGAAAGCTGCAGTCCTTTTGCAAATGCGCGTGGAAATTGTTCCTGAACACGAGGTTCCTGAAGAGGCAAGCCGGCCCCCCTACACCGCGACGATTCGCGACCTCCGCGAAAAGCACGCTTCTGCGACAGATCCTCGCTCGAAAGCTTGAAAAGGCCCTTCCAATGGCCAATCCTCCAAACACGGCACGCGATCTCCCAAGCCAGCAATTTTATGAACCCGAGGTGCAGACTTTGCCCAGGGAGCGCCTCCGGGATCTCCAGTGGTCTCGCTTGCTTCGTCAATGGCAACGGATCTGGGAAACGCCGATCCCATTTTTCCGGCGTAAGCTGCAAAGTGCCGGAGCGACCCCCGACGATTTGCGTTCCCTCGAGGATCTGCGGCTACTTCCGACAACCACCAAAGCGGAGCTTCGACAAAGCGAAGCGGAGAACCCTCCCTTTGGAGATTACCGTGGGGCCTCGCTGGCAGAAGCGGTGCGCCTGGGGGCTTCGACCGGCACCAGTGGCCGCCCGACAATCATCTTATGGACTCGTAAGGATCTTGCCGTCGATTACCGTGCTTCCTTCCGTGCGCGTTGGCGTTGGGGGCTGAGGCCGGGAATGTGTTTGGCGAACGCCCACCCGTTTGGGACCAACGCCGGTGGGTGGCACTTCAGCCACGGGATCGAAGGTCTCGGAGTTCTCAACGTACCCTCGGGCCCACCCGGAACAGCGGCGGAAATTCTTGATGTGTTGGAGGTCTGGCGACGCTTACGTCCAGACGGTTATCGGCTGTTCGGGAATGTCGCGACCCGCTTTGCCGAGGTCGCTCAGGAACATGGCCTGGATCCTGAGCGGGACCTGAACCTCCGGGTAGTTGGGGACCGGCCGGAAGAGCAGTATCTGATGGTGAGCAGCGGGCTGGAGGCGTTGCCGCTGTTAGGGAGCGCGTGCGCGGAGCGCGATGGGGCGCATGTTGCAGAAGACCTGGCGGTCGTTGAAGTTGTCGATCCGAAGTCCGGTCGACTTTGCGGTCACGGCGAACGCGGGCACCTGGTGGTAACCGTTCTTGAAAAAGACAATTTTCTGTTCCGCTACGACCTTGAAGATGTTGTGCGCTGGAACGAGCTCCCTTGCCCGTGCGGTGAGACGCATCGGCGGCTGTTCTACGAGGGACGCGCGCGGGACATTGTGAGAGTCGGCGATCGAGAGGTGCTGCCGATCGATGTTGCTTTGATCTTGTACGAATTCCCGGAGATCTCGTCGCCGTCAGCGGAGTACCTCATCCTTCGTCCAAATCGCCCGTCAACCACCCTTCACATTCAAATCGAGCACGCCGCCAATACCGACGTGCCCCTATTGGCGGCTCGGCTGCGGCAGCGCTTCCTCGATCGCCTCGGCGTTCAGACCGCCTGGCATTTTGTATCGCGTGGCGCGGTGCCGCGTTTTCCCTACAAGGCCGCACGCGTGCACGATGTGGACGCAGATGCGTTGGGCAGCGCGTGAGAAGAAGAGAGCGGCGCCTCTGCGGACTCGGGAACAAGGGATCGAAGTCAATCCCCCAAGCCGTTTATGAAGGCGTCCACTGCCTCATTGAACTTCTCGGGCCTCTCGAAGTAAACGGAGTGGCCGGCCTCACCAACCGTTACGAGCGTACTCTTAGGAAAATAAGTGGCGGCAACTTTCCCTACCTCCAGCGGAATCACCTCATCCTCTTCACCCCACAACAACAGTACTGGACAGGAAACCCGCCGGACCTCTTCGGGAGTGGGACTGGCCGCGGCAGCGAGCAACTCTCCGAGCTCTTCCACGGAGTGGAGCGAATTCAGCCCCGCGATCTGCAGGTACAAGAAGTACTTCGACGGCTGTTCTGCGGCCATTCGTGCACCGGCTGCCGGGTGATAGGAAGACGGACTCGAGCGCAAGCGATGAAAAGCCGTTGCCCAGGCATGTGAAATCGCTTCGGAAGTAAGACCGCCGTGGGTGTCTGCGAGCACTAAACCTTGTACCCTGCTCGGATGCGCGACCGTAAACCCTAGGACCGTCCACCCGCCCATCGACTGCCCAATCAGCACAGCTTGCTCAATCCCGAGGTGATCCAAAAGCGTTTGCAAGTCGCTGACAAACGCCGCGCCACCTGGGCTGCCTTCTACCTCTTGGGACAAACCAAAACCACGGTGGTCGAACGTTATGCACGTGTAGCGTTGCGAGAAGTAAGGGATTTGTTGCCACCACGACAGGTGGTTCCCTCCCGCACCATGCGCCCACAGAAGTACTCGGGCCTCACCGAGTGGTGGCCCATGAACTTCATAGTACAAATGAGCGTGTCGGTGAGAGAAGTATGGCATGAGAGATTTCTACTCGATCCTCATCCGATTCGGCAATCCACCAGGCCCTCTGCATTTGGGGGACTTGCAGATAACTTGCGCGAACCTGCCTGGTGCGACTACCACGAACTGCATGACAGGATGCGGCACAATGACGGCGCCTGACCGAGTGTCGTCAACTTCAGAGACACATCCGTTCCCTTCGCCTTGGCGCCGACTATGCGCTGCCGCCGTTGATCTTGCCTTCCTTTGGGCAGTTACGGAGCTGCTGGTGGCCTTTTACGAGGCCGAATTCATCGCCCTCGGCCGAAGTGGCCGTTTCATCGGGGCGCTCTTCTTCCTTGCCTACCTGGGCGGACAAAACAGTAAGTTGGCCAAGGGTGCCACCTTTGGGAAAAGGCTCCTCGGGCTCCGCGTCGTCGATCAAATGGGCAAGTCTCCGACGCTAGAGAAGAGCGTGCTCCGTGCAGGGTTGTTGGTTGTACCTTTTTTTACGCGCGGCGTCTTTGTCTTCCCCGAAAATGCGTCGGTGGCTTCGGCGACGCATGTTCTGCTGGCGCTCACCAGTTTCGGCTACGGGGCACTCCTGATCGCGAGCTACTTACCGTCACGCTCTAGCGGCCAGGCATTCCACGACCGCTTAGTGGGAACGTTTGTAGTCCGATCACAGGGGACGTTGCCAGAGCTTGTGACCGACTACCGTGCCTCTTGGGCGCGGAGATTTGCCGCGACAGTCTGGCTCACCCTTTGTGCCCTTGGCAGCGCTACGCAATGGTGGTTCTGGGGTGGCTTCCAATGGAATGACATCGTGGAGCTGCGGGCGAGAGTGGCCACGGTTGAGGGTGTCCAAAGGGCTGAAGTGTTTCTCGGTACCTACTATTTCCGTGACCTCTCCGACGCCCAACGGAAAGCCAGTTGGATCGAGGCCCGCGTAGTGTTCAACCATCGGTTCAGCAACTTTCTTGAGCAGTCCCTCCAGGTCGCAAAAGCATTGCTGGCGACAGATATTCCCTCGCGGTTCGACGCTGTGCGCATCACGGTGGGTTACGAATTTGACCTCATGTTTGCCACCCGGCGCTGGCAACAATCGTTCGTGCGGACACCCGCCGAGTGGCGGGAGCTTTTATCTCCTCCACCCGGCGACGTGCAGGCCAAGAGGTGGAGTCACACTAGGCCGTAAAGCTTCGCTGCATTCAGGGCACACATCTGACGCCGCTCGTGCTCGGGAACGCCGCGGAACATTTCCTCGACAACCCGGCGCGTCTCCGGCCAGTCACAGCCGTGATGCGGGTAATCGGTTGACCACATCATATTCTCCACGCCAATGTCGTAGCGATTTCGCACAGCGTAGTGGTCAATCATGAAGGCGATCCGCCAGTTCCGCCGGAAATAGAACGACGGTGGGTGTTGGAGTTTGACCGGCAGCCAGGATCGATTCCTCCACCAGCGATCATCCATCTGCTCGAGGATGTACGGAACCCAACCCGCCCCTGTTTCGACCGCCACCCAAATCAAATTCGGAAAGCGATCGTGAACACCAGAGCTGATAATCTCCGGCATGTCCACAATCATGCTTGCCGCTCCCACGGTAGCTAGCCCGGTCAGGTCATCGCCCCGCACGCCCTTTGGCTTTGGGCGCTGCACCTGACGCATGACCCGCACGTGAAAGTGCACGGGCACCCCAAGAGCCTGACAGGCGTCCCAAAATGGGTCGTCTTCCGGGCGAATCGTTGGGCCGACACTCGGCATGGTGTTTAACCACACCCCCTTCATCCCGAGCTTAAGGCACCGCTCCATCTCGCGAATGCAGTGTTCCACGCTGAGCGCTGGCATGCATGCCAGGCCGATAAAACGGTCCGGCGCGACTTTGACGAACTCTTCCGCGAGCCAGTTGTTGTAGGCCTGCACCCCAGCCATTTGAAATTCCGGATCTGGATCGGAAAAAAAGTGGCTCATCATTCGCGCAGAGCCGTAGAGCACCTCCGCATCGATGCCATCGATGTCTTGCTCCTGCATTCGCGGAATGGCGTGAAAGTTCCCTTGATTGGCCTCAGAAAATTTCACTCCTGTCCAGCGGATGTCCTCGTGCTTACGCCCGGCAGACGCATAGATGCCGATCGGGGCCGGCGGAATATCCGGTGCAAACTGCCACGCTTCACCCCCATCGCCGTCGGGGACAACTTTGGGTGCCTTGTCGTGGAATTTCTTCGGCATGTACTCCTTCCAAATGTGTGGGGGCTCGAGAATGTGCGAGTCTGCCGATATCAACCGATATTCCCGTGCCATCTTTGCCTCCTCCTATGGGCTACCGTGCCGACGACCTCACAAACTAACGATCGTTCATATCGTGAACTCTTCAGCGTGGCAATAGCTCTCGTTGTGGGTTTCGTGTGGGCCGCTCGCTCTGAAACAGCCCCCCTGCTCCTCGATGCACTCCCCTTCCAGTCGTTTGACCCCATCCCACCGCACTGGGTGTTGTGCTCACTGCTCGACGCTCGTTGCCACCGAGTAGGGAGCGGGGTAGGCAATACGCCAAAGGACATCCTTGAGATGGAGGACACAGATGACCGACGAGATGGCAGTGGATCTTGGTAGCCAACACCTCCGTGCTGCAGTCGTGGGAGGTGTGCTTCGTGTCACCATAGACCGTCCCGAACGCCGCAACGCGTTAACCATCGAAATGTACCATGGGTTGAAGAAGGCCGCGGTGCTTGCAGAGAGGACGGCAGCGGTTACTGCGCTTTTGATCACGGGCACCGGTGATTTTTTCTGCGTGGGCGGCGAAATGGCTGGCCAGCACGAGGGAAGCCAACAAATCGATCGCGAGACGGAGCGGTTTGACCTGCTGCCATTTGCGGAGTTCGAGCGTTGTCCCAAAGTCGTCGTTACCGCAGTCAACGGCCTTTGTCATGGCGGCGGCTTGAACCTCGTACTGTTTAGCGATCTCAGCATTGCCTCTGACCGAGCGCGGTTTCGCGCCCCGGAGCTTCTTCGCGGCGTTGCTGACTGTTTCCTCGCCGCCAGGCTCGCTACCCGCGTCGGGGTTGCACGCGCCAAGGACCTGTTGTTCACGGCTCGGGAAATCTCTGCGGCTGAAGCTGGCGCCATCGGGCTAGTCGGCCGGGTAGTACCCTCTTCGCAACTTCCGGTCGCGGTGGAACAGTTGTTGGCCGAAATTCGCCAAACGGCTCCACGCGCCCGCACCTTGGTCAAGCGGGACATGAACCGCCACCTCCCTCCGATTGACTACGCGATGTTCGCCGAGTCACTCGCCTCGGACGAGGTGAAAGAAGGCTTTGCCGCGTTTCGCGAGAAACGCATGCCTTCTTGGGCCCACGGCAGTTGACGAACGAACGTTAGTTTTATACGGGAGGTATCGTGCCGAAAACTGCCAGGACGACGCAGCGGGCCAAATTGCAGGCTACCGCCACCCCACCCACGCGGGAGTTGATTCTCGACGCCGCCGAGCGCTTGTTCGCGACACGCGGGGTCGACGGCGTTGCCGTACGTGATCTCGCGCGCGAACTGGGGCTCACGGCACCGAGCCTGTACAACCATTTCCCGAGCAAGCAGGCTCTGTACGACGCCGTGTTGGAACGCGGCCTCCGACCGATTCTCGATTTGATTCGTGGCGCTTGGAGCGGAGGTAGGCTCAGACCCGAGGAAACTTTGGATCAGTTATTGCGTCACCTCGCGGAACACCCACACTTGGCGCAGCTCCTTCAACGTGCGCTGCTGGACGAAAACAGCGGTGGGGCGGCCCTCATGGGTAAATGGCTCGGCCCAATGTACCAAGAAGGAGTCCGCGTCCTAGGCGCAGCGGCGGAAACAGCCGGTTGGGAGCGTGAAGAGCTTCCGCATCTGGCGATGGCGCTCTTTGGGATGGTGTTTTCGTACTTCACGAATTTGAACGCTGTGAAGTTTCTCGCACCGCGCCTCCAACCGCTGGCGGCACGCCAAATCGAGCTCCAGCGCCGCGTTTTGGAAAAGGCGGTCTACCGGCTGCTCGGGCCACAACCTTCCAAGCCTCAGAATTCCAAATAGGGGCGCAGCGGACCACCATCTGATGGGGAGGAAGTGATGAGCGAAAGCACCTACGGACGCATTACCGACGAGGGATTAGCGAAGATTCGTGCGCGCATTGGAAAAGGGTTTACGGGCCGGCGGCCCTGGCGCACGGAAATTACCCGCGATGCCATTTACCACCTCGCACTCGCAATCGGCGATCTAAGCCCGCTCTACCTCGACGAAGAATACGCAAAAAAGACCCGCTGGGGTACGTTGTTGGCGCCGCCGATCATCGTTCAAACTATGGACACACTCCGGGCTGTTGGACACAGCGGGTTGCCGGAGGGCCTTCCGGGTGTCCATTCCATCTGGACCGGCTCGTACTACGAGTGGGAGCGCCCACCGATGCTCGGCGATCGCATCCGGGCAGACGCGTACCTTAAGGATGTCCGAGAGAAGGAAAGTACCTTTGGCGGTGGCCGAGCGGTCTACCAAACCTACGAAGCAAAGTACTACGACCAACATGGAAACTACATTGGTCTGCGGCAAGATACGTGGATTCGCGTAGAGCGAGATAAAACCGCCGAGAGGAAGAAGTACGGTTCGATTCAGTTAGCCAAGTGGACCAAGGAAGATATTGACCGCTTCCTGGAAGAATACCGCAACGAACAGCGTACTGCGGAACGATACTGGGAGGATGTACAAATTGGAGAGCCAACGCATACGCTGATCAAAGGTCCACTCACGCCCACCGCGGAAATTGCCTTCGAGGCTTATTTCGGCATCTACCTGGTCGGCAACAAAGTTGCCGCCCAGCTTTATGAGAAACATCCTGCGCTCATGATTCCCAACGAGCAAGGTGTCCCAGAGCCTCCGCAGCGCGTGCACTGGGACAATGCCTTTACCCAACGCTTGCTCGGGCTCCCGGGCGCCTATGATCTTGGCCCCGAGCGATGCTCGTGGTTGATTCAAGGGGTCACGAATTGGATCGGCGACAACGCCTTCATCACCAAGATCGACGCGCGCTACCACCGGTTCAATTTCATGGGAGACGTTACCTGGGTCAGAGGCAAGGTAACCGACAAGTACGAGAAGAACGGCAAAGGGTACGTGCGTTTTGCACTCGAGTGCGTGAACCATCGCAACGAGGTGACCGCTACCGCGGATGCAGAGGCAGAACTGCCGAAGCGATCTTCCTGACAAACCCCCAAGCGTTTAATCGGCGTAAATCTCGAGCAGCGCTCCGGTGGTGTTGTCGGAGGGGTTTTCGTCGCCTGATGGGCCGATCGCTTCAAACTGCAGTGTACAGCGGTAAGGACTCGCCCCCTGCATCAACTCGACTACTTCCTTGTTCAACCTGATCGGGACCTTCGCAAACCGCCTCCTGCCGTTCGGTACCACAACTTTATCAACAGGCAGAGCACCGGGGCGATGGAACTCCGGAGTTCCGACCGTGCCTGGAGGACAGTCTCCGTCGCGACCAACCAGTGTGACCGCGTGACCCGCCACGTCCAAACGGTCCGCATTGGCCACGCCAACGCGCAAGGATCTAGCGATTGTCTTTTGTCCGCGACGAAAGCGGATCCGAGTAGGGCGCGCGGAGAGCACGACTGTTTGATGCTTCCGTTCTACGTATGGCTGGTCCGACTGAACCAGGTTCACTTCCAACAGCGCCACATTATTCCAGGGAGTCGGATCCTCGTTGCCTTCGAGTGCAACTCCAGCTCGAACCAACAAGCGGCAGCGATATGGAGATCCTCTGTTCGGTGCATGGATAGCCTGGGGATTGACGAACAGACGCAGCGCTCCCGTCGCACGTCGGCTGCCGCGAACAAGTACGATGTCCGGCGTGACCGGGAGGGCCGCAGGGAAAGTCAGGTGCAAGTCGACCGCCCCTGGCGCGCAGTCCATCGGCACGGCCGCTACGCGAACTGGTGCATCGGCCCCAGACATCGTTGACAGGTTGCGAATGCCCACCCTCACTTCGATCACGGCAGGCGTTGGCGCCGAAAGCTGCACGTTCTTAGGCCACAGTGGCTCGACCATGACATCAAGGCGCGTGACCGGGGTGGCCGTGCTGGTCGGTGTGACCTTGGCAGTGTGAGTTTCCGTTGGCGTCGCAGTGTGGCTCGTCGTAGGCGTGATCGTACCGGTCGGCGTTTTCGTACGTGTCGAGGTGTGGGATCTCGTTGCGCTCGGGTTTGCCAAAGTCGCTGTCGGACTCGGCACGGGGGTAGCCGTTCTCGTAGGTTCCTGCGTTGGGGTGGATGTCGGAGTCGGCACGACTGGTGGCGGGCAGGGCTCTGGAGGCAACGGCCGGCAGCCCAAGGAAGGCACACAAGCCAGACAGTGCACTAAAGGATCACAAGACTCGAACCGGCACCGAGCGGAGCAGCCATCGCAACCAGTAGCATTGCCGTCGTCGCACTCCTCCGGGAAATCTTGCACGCCGTCGCCGCAGCGAGGGCACGGAATGAGGCAGTCCACCTCTTCCGATGGGGTACAAAAAGGGTTCGGAGTTAGAAACGGCTGAGGAAGGGCGCCGCCGTCGCGAATCATCGGAAGCGAACTGAAACTATGAGAAATCAATATCGTGCCGTCCTGACCGGCAGCAACCGAGCGCTGCGCATTCAGCGTGCCATCTATTCGGATGCTGCGACTTGCCGTCACCACCAGGGATCCACCTGCGCCCCCACCGCGCGAGAGGATGCGGCCACTACTAGACACCTGGACGGCGCAGCCCTGCAACACCACCGAACCTGCGATGCCGCAAACACCATCCTCGCAACCTCCCGCAGAGGCATCTACTGTGCTGGATACAACGACCTCACCGGAAGGCACCAAACGCCAGGATTCTTCTCCAGCAAGCAACTTGACCTCGCCTCCCCGTGAACCAGCGGATCGGCCGCGCGCGTCGGCTGATCCAGCCAACTGCAAGGCCTCGGCTGCCACGACTGCTAATTCGCCACCCTCAAGGCCGCCACTTGCATCGATGGCCGCTGTGGTTTGCACGGCTCTGCCAGCAGACAAAAGCAGATTGCCTCCGCCTCCTTGCGACCCGTTCGCCCGGACCGAGATAATTCCACCTACCACGATGGAGCCAGCGGCCTCCGCCGTAACTACGCCTCCCTCTCCATCTGGCTCGGCCCCCTCAGCCAATATTGAGCCATTTACAACGAGATCGCCGTAGCTGACGTCCAGATCGACGACTCCTCCGTCGCCGCCGAAAGCGTAAGTGGCCCCGCTCCCCAGGGCGCGAATCCCGCCTTGAATTTGCAGGCCACTATACGCCACTAACTTGATCGAACCTCCAGATCCTCCCACGCCCGTGCCATTTGCCCGAATCCACGAGACAACCATCCCTCCGCCCGCTCCCGCATCAACCTGCCCGCCGTTCGCTCCGGACACGTTCACGTCGGCCCCAATTTCAATGTCGCCCCGAGCCTGTAGGGTAACACTGCCTCCCCCGTTTAGGCTTTCGGCGCCCCCCGTTGCGGTGATCTCGGCTGAGGGCGCGATGTAAATTCTGTTCGCAGCTTCAATCACGATGTTCCCTCCGTCCGCAACGGACGTACCGTGGCTTGCCAGTAAGCGGCCATGAATCTCGACTGCACCACCCGCAGCAATCTGGATTCGCCCTCCAGCGCCATTCCCCGTGGCATCAATCCGAGCGCGCGTCGTTCCCCCTTCGAGGACCACCGTACCGCTTGCCTCTATATGAGCCGTCCCGCCCCGATTCGTCGGTGGCCGCTCGCCTTGCCCTCGCACATCGATCAGCGATCCGCTTCGCATCGTCAAGTTCGCAGCCAGGATTTTGGCTCGTCGAGGCCCAACCACCAGGCGCGCCGTAGCCTCCAACACCAGCGTACGCCCGCCGAAGTCCAATACACACCCGTCCGCAACCGTGTGCGTGCCGCGCACGGAGCAGACTCCCTGCATCGAACAGCCTCCCTCGCGGGCAAGTATCTCACCAGCCGTGCAGACCGTTTGCGGCAGGGACGTCGCGGGACTCAACAGAACAGCTGCAATCAACAGCACAATCAACATAATACATCATTGTGTGCACAACACAGAGTTGTCAAGACATGTTGTTTAAGCTTCTGCGCTTGCGCTTTGGTTGCAGTTGCGCGGATGGTCAAAAGGTGCCCCAAAAGTGACCAACGTCTCCCAATTGGGAAACAAACAGCGCGGTCGTTAAAGCTAACCCTAGGCTCCCTCTCGGCGACGTGGCAGAAATTGCGGTGGCTCAAAGCCCGCGAAGGAGTTTCGCTGAGCCCTTAAGCCCTAGCTCAGATCACAGAGAGGAACTGGGCGAAATATCGCCGCGCACCCGCCGTTCGCGGCCCGAACCAGGTAAGTGCCTTGCCACTGACAAAATAGATGCGATTCGAGCGTGCGGCTGAGGTTTGCGCCAGAGGTGCGAGCTCTGGGACGTCTTTACGACTGAAGCGATAAGGCTCATCCGGGAGCAAAATGATCTCGGGATCGAACTCCGCTATTGTACGGAGATCAACGACGGGGTACCGTTCCTTCTCTGCATGGGCTGCGTTCAGCGCCCCGCAGCACGACAGTAGTGCGTGCGCGTACGTGTCGCAGTTAAAACTCATCCACGGGTTCTTCCAAATAGGACAAAACACACGCACCGGCCGCTCTTGTGGTTCAAAGCCTGGGTGCGGTGCAAGGATTTGAGCGACCAAGTTTTGTACGCGCGCTTGCGACGAGATCAAAGCGCCAACTTCCTGCACCATTTGCGCAACATCTCGGAGCGAACGCGGGTAGGTTACGAATACTCGGAGGCCCGCTCGACGCAGGGATTCGACGTCCTCACGCCGGTTTTCCTCCGCATTCGCAAGGATCAAATCAGGGTGAAGGCGAAGAATCGCTTGTAGGTCAGGGTTCTTAGTCCCGCCAACTTTCGGTAGCCTGTCGACGACCGCCGGCGGCTCCACGCAATAGCGAGTGACCCCAGCCAGCGTGTGGCCCAGTCCGAGAAAGCACACTAGTTCTGTCAGGCTCGGCACTAAACTCACGATCCGCCGTGCCGGAGGCTCGACTTCGATCTCACAGCCCAACGCATCGCGGATTCTCATCTCGTTCCCTGCTTCATCGTGGTATCCTGCAGCTTTACTGGCGAGCCACGGGGGGCCACATGCCGACTAAACGCGGCCAAAGACTTCTGTAGGGGACGTTCTCACGATGGCTATGACCCAATGTCGTGGGCGTAGGAGCAATCGGTTACCCGATTCCTGCGAGCCAAAAGTGCCTGACGGGAATCGTCCTCACACCGAAGCTCCGGGCGCTCGAGGCGCTCACAGAAGGCGCGGGACTACGTCGCGACAGAAACGGTCGAACATCTCGGGGACAGCAAAGTTGCAGAATAAGTAACTCACGCCTAACTCGTCCCGGCGACGTCGGATTTCTTCCGCAATTTGCTCTGCGGTTCCCACAAGGGTATTCGGCGATCGATAGATGGCCTGGAGATCATCCACACCCAATGTTTGTGCCATGGCCTGCGCTAACATTTCGGCCTGCGACGGTGAATCGCCTAAAACCACGTACACCATCGCCGACAACTCGATCTCCTCCGGGTTACGCCCCGCTTCTTTGCATGCCATCCGCAGGTAGCTCACGCGGGAAGCAAACTCGTTCAAATCGAACGATACTGTCTTCTCCATCGCCAAGCGTCCCAGCGCACCGGCATACGGTGGGATGATATTCACGATGTCGGCCTCGCGCGCCGCCAGGCGCAACAACGGCCTTCCCCCTCCACCCAGCATGATGCGCGGCGTCGGTTGTGGTTTGGGACTGTGAGGCGCATTGCGTAGTTGATAGTAACGCCCGTCGAAAGAGACCTCATCCTCTCGCCACAGGCGTTTGATTACCGTGACGGCCTCCGCCAATTGTGCCACCCGCTCGGCGGCGGGGAGATAAGGGAAGCCAAGCGCTTCATACTCATCCCGAAACCACCCTGCGCCGATCCCCAACTCCACGCGCCCTCCTGTGATTTGATGCAACGAGGAAATGATTTTGGCTGTCAGGGCGGGATGCCGAAAAGAATTGGCGGCAACCAGTTGCGTGAGGACAACACGACGCGTGAGGGTGCTTAAGGCGCTCAGCAAGGTAAAGCACTCCAGTCGTGGCGTGAACCGGTCGTGCCCCATCAGGCCCGTGATGAAGAAATGGTCTTCCGCAGCAACGGCGTAGAATCCGGAATCCTCCGCCTGCTGCGCTACCGTCTTTGCGCGAGCGAACTCTTGTAATGGAAGAACAACCCCAAGCTTCAGTGCATGAGCCATGGTCTCGCATCCTTTCGCGGCACAGATCTCTTCAAGCGCCAACCCGCTTCGTTACACAGAATTGCCGTTTCCGCCACCATCGGAGACCGGCCTGGATGACGCTCAGCTGATCCAGCCCCTCAACCCCGTTGTACCAGTGTAGGCCCAAGGCACGTGCCCGTTCGCTGCGCGCAGCCAGCCAAAACCACAACCTCCAATCCCAGCCGTAGAATCGCTGTTCCAGCCAGTGCAATCGTCGCAATTTGCGCCCGAGCCAACCACGCTGGATCCGCCGCTCGTAGTCCTCGACAACAGCATCGCCCCGCTTGTACGCGGCCAGTATGCTCTCCGCGGCATGCCGGCCGAACTCGAAGGCATAGGAAATACCCTCCCCCAAGAGCGGATCCACACCCACTGCATCCCCCACCAGCAACACCTGCCCGCTGGCAAGTCGCGCCTTATGGTGAAACAAGGGGATCGGATGGGCGTACACGCGGCCAGCCGTAACCTGCAGTTCGTCTAACAGCTGCTGCAGCAGCCTTTTCATCCGGCTTCCTTGACCTGCAGCGCGACTCGCGTACACGCCAACATTCCAGTGCAAAGCCCCTGAGATTGAGCAGGGAAAAATCCATGCGTAGCCACGGAGTCCTCCAGCCACGGGCCGAAAATCTAATTGGCATGTCGCGGTGAGTTCATGAACGCGACCCGACAGGATGGGCTGCGGAACGGCGACATCCGTCATGATCGCACGCCCAAATCGTGCCTCGAACTGGCCGAAAATGCGCCGCCGTACGATGCTTCCCGCGCCATCTGCCCCGACAACGATGTCTGCGACGTAGGTGTTGCGCTCGCTCGTCACACGCACGAGATATCCGTCGCGCTCCACCTCGACGACGCGCTCTCCTTGGCGAACCCTTACACCGCGGCTCTCGCATGCGGCAACCAGCGTTGCGTCGAAACGGTCTCGCCGCACCACGGTGCAGGCCCGTTCTTGCTCGTACTCTACGATACCGAAGGTGGTCCGCGCCACGGCTTTGTCCACCTGAACAGCGTCGGGGTCCAGGGGCACCTTCAGCTCCTCGAGGCAGGCTACCGTATGCGGGATCAAACCACCAGCACAGACCTTGAATCTCGGGTGGACTGCCTTGTCCAGCAACAAAATTTCCGACGCCAGCTCGGGAGCACGATGCACGAGGAATAAAGCGGTCGCCGTTCCCGCCGGGCCAGCACCAACAATCACGATCGAGTGCCGCTCCACCTGACCGCTCCGAATTCAGTCAGGCCTCAATCGCTCCGGGGCCGGATATTCTCCCGAATCCAACTCAGGATCTCTTGCCCGGAGGTGCCCGGAGTAAAAATTTCCTTGACCCCCATCCTCTTCAGCTCCGCTGCATCCTCCGGAGGAATGATGCCCCCACCGAACACGGGAATCTCCTCGACACCCCGGTTACGGAGGCAATCGAGCACGTCGGCAAACAACGTCATGTGAGCGCCAGAGAGAACACTCAAGCCGATGGCGTCCACATCTTCTTGGATCGCGGCCTCAACGATCATCTCGGGAGTCTGGTGCAGGCCGGTGTAAATCACCTCGTACCCTGCATCTCGTAACAAGCGCGCAATGATTTTGGCGCCGCGATCATGTCCGTCGAGTCCTGGCTTTGCAATCAAAATCCGCAGGGGACGCTTCGTCGCACTCATTGCCGCCATCGCGGGTGTTCGTGGTTTGCTTTTTCCAAACTCCGGGGCTCAAATGTACGCGGGATCGCGGTACACACCGAACACTTCGCGGAACACGTCGGAAATTTCGCCCACCGTTACTTCCTGCTTGACTGCCTCGATAATCGGGGGCATCAGGTTGCTCCCCTCACGCGCCGCCCGACGCACCTTTTCCAATGCAGCGGCGACAACGGCGCGGTCGCGCGCTGCTTTGCGCTCACGCACTCTCTGGACCTGCTTCTTTTCGACCTCTGGCGGGATCCGCAACACCTCGATGGGCGCCTCCTCACGAATTTGGTACTTGTTCACACCCACCATGACCTTCTCACCTCGTTCCAATTGCTGCTGGTAGCGGTAGGCCGCCTCGGAGATTTCTTTCTGAGGAAAGCCCAGCTCGATCGCGCGCACGATTCCACCGAGCTCGTCGATGCGGCGAATATAGTCCCACGCTTCCGCCTCGATCTGGTTCGTCAGCGCCTCGACCGCGTAGCTGCCGCCGAGCGGGTCGATGAAATTCGCCACGCCAGTTTCCTCGGCGATGATCTGTTGGGTGCGCAAGGCCACCAACACAGCTTGTTCGCTCGGCAATGCCAAAGTTTCGTCCATCGAATTTGTGTGCAGCGATTGCGTGCCCCCTAAAACCGCGGCCAGTGCCTGAATTGCCACGCGTACGATGTTGTTCAGTGGCTGCTGCGCTGTGAGGCTACATCCAGCGGTTTGGGCGTGGGTGCGCAGTCGCCAAGATTCCGGATTTTTGGCTCCGAAGCGCTCGCGCATAATCTTCGCCCACATGCGGCGCGCAGCACGAAACTTGGCGATTTCCTCAAAAAAGTCGTTGTGGACGTTGAAGAAAAAAGACAGCCGTGGTGCGAACGCGTCCACGTCGAGCCCGCGCTCCAGCGCTGCCTGCACGTAGCCGATGCCGTCCGCCAGGGTAAAGGCGAGCTCCTGCGCCGCCGTCGATCCAGCCTCACGGATGTGGTAGCCGGAAATCGAGACGGGGTGCCACCGCGGAGCCTCGCGGGTGCAAAACTCGATCATGTCGACAATGATGCGAACGGAAGGCTCGGGAGGACAAATCCACTCCTTCTGAGCAATGAACTCCTTGAGCATGTCGTTTTGAATGGTTCCTCCGAGCTTCCACAGCGGAATTCCTCGTCGCTCGGCAACGGCGAAGTACATCGCCAGCAAAATGCTGGCTGTGCAGTTCACAGTCATGGATGTCGTGACACGATCGAGCGGGATGCCGTCAAACAGGGCTTCCATGTCGGCAATGCTCGACACTGCAACCCCCTCTCGCCCTACCTCGCCCCGAGCCCGTGGGTGGTCGGCGTCGTATCCCATGAGGGTCGGCATGTCGAACGCAGTCGACAGGCCGGTTTGCCCCTGCTCCAACAAGAAACGAAAACGCTCGTTAGTATCTTCCGCTGTCCCGTAGCCAGCAAACTGGCGCATCGTCCATAGTTTTCCCCGATACATGCTGGGGTAGACCCCTCGCGTAAACGGGAACTCGCCGGGAAATCCCAAATCCCGCTCATAAGAGAAATCCGGCAAATCTTCCGGCGTGTACAACGGCTCCACTGCGGTGTCCGAGATTGTCGTGAAGCGCGGTAATCGATCTCTTTCCCTCGGGTAGTTCTGCTCGAGCCAATCGCGTTTTGTTTTAGTCACGGTCCTCTACCCTCCAGAGCGTCTCTCGAGCCTGGCGGCGTGCGATCATCGCTCGTGCTGTCGCTAGCCACGGTTCGGGCACCAGAACACGGACTTCACCCAGCGCACAAAAAGTTAGCGGCTGTAGGGCGAAGCGGTGGTTAACCAGCACGCACGGAATACCCTGATGTTCCAAGAACCCCTTGACCAAATGGGCTTCCGCTTCGATCGGCGTTCCGAAACACACCTCCCAGGACACAAGCTCTCCCACCTTTCAGCCGAACTTTGCCGCTCGCTTCTCGCGGAACGCGCGCATGCCTTCGCTGCGGTCCGGATGCGCAAACGTGAGCCCGAACGCATCCGCCTCCCGGTCGCATCCGGTAACGATGTCCGTGTTCCAGGCGGCACGCAACGCCGCTTTCGCTTGCTGTAAGGCAAACTGCGGCTTGCAAGCCAATTCTCGTGCCAAGGCTGCCACTGCGTTGTCGAACTCGGCGACGTTTACTACTCGGTCAACCAAGCCAATTCGGCTCGCCTCGGATGCCGAGATTCGTGCCCCGGTAAAAATCAGGTAGCGGGCCATCCCAGGACCCACCCGGCGGATCAATCGCTGGGTGCCCCCGAACCCAGGGATGATGCCCAGGTTGATCTCCGGCTGGCCGAACTGAACATCCTCACTCGCAACGATAAGATCGCACGCCAACGCCAATTCGAGTCCCCCCCCCAAAGCATAGCCACGCACTGCGGCAATGACTGGCGCCGGGTATTCCTCCACCCGTTGGAACAGCCGTTGACCCAGGCGGGCAAAGGCACGCGCCTCCACGGGCGTCATTTTTTCCATTTCCGCGATGTCGGCTCCGGCTACAAAAGCGCGCTCTCCTGCTCCGCGAAATACCAAACAGCGGACAGACTGGCGGTGGAGTTCATCCAACGCACGGCTCAATTCCTCCAGCACCTTCGCACTCAGGGCGTTTAAGGCCTTGGGGCGATCGACCGTGACCCAACCCACACTCTCCCGCAATTCCCATCGAACCGAGCCGTCTTCTCGCATCGCTAATACTCCGGCTTGAAGTCGAACCGATGGATGGCCTCGATGTAGCGAACCGTATGCGTGCGCGACCGCATAACCAGGGAGTTCGTTGTGGCGCCCCCGCGAAAAAACCGAACACCCCGCAGTAAATCTCCATTTGTCACGCCGGTGGCGGCAAACATGACACTCCCGCTCGCCATCTCGTCGGCCGTGTATTTCCGCCCGATGTCCTCAATACCCAGCGCGTGACAACGACGGACCTCTTCTTCGTTTCGTGGCCGCAACCGCGCCTGCATCCCTCCCCCGGCGCAGCGAATTGCCGCCGCGGTCAGAATACCCTGAGTTGCCCCACCGACACCAAGGAGCATGTCGATGCCTGCCTCAGGCCGCACTGTAGCGATTCCGGCGGCTACGTCCCCATCCGGCAAAAGTTTGATTCGTGCCCCCGCCTTACGAACTTCGGCAATCAGGGCGGCATGGCGCGGCCGATCGAGGATGGCCACCGTGAGATCAGCGACATAGACTCCTTTGGCTTCCGCTAAGGCTTTGAGGTTCTCGGTTGGTGAGCGATCCAGGTCAACGACATCGCGCCCTTCCGGACCGACAACGATCTTTTCCATATGTGTTTCAGGGCAGCGAAGGAACCCATCTCGTTCGGCGAAGGCGATGACGGACAAAGCGTTGTAGCCGCCGGTGGCACAAATCGATGCTCCCTCGAGCGCGTCCAAGGCAACGTCGATTTCCGGGCCCTCGCCGCTACCCACGAGCTCGCCCACGTAGAGTGCCTCCACCACTCCGGGCTCGCCTTCACCGACGGCTACCCGACCCCGAATAGCAATCGACCGAATTGCCTTGCGCATCGCCTCGGCGGCAGCCCGGTCGCTCCCCGCAACATCGCCACGGCCCATCAGTCGCGCGGCAGCCAGTGCCGCCGCTTCGGTTACACGGACCGCCTCCAGCGCCAGGTTCCGATCCATCCCTTCTGACTCCCTAAATGATGTACTTACCGAAGCGCTGCGCAGCGGTCCAGCACGACCTTCAGAGAGCACATGGCTGCAGGCCGAGTGCGTGGCCTACGGCGCGAATGATTTCATCGATACTGATCTCGCCGTCTTCATTCCCATCCCCGGCGGGGCACTGGTTCAATGGAGCGGTCCCCAGGGCAATATTGACCATCTGGACGAGCTCATCGATCGTCACCTCGCCATCACGCCCACAGTCACCAACACAAGTTGAAACGGGAATCGTTGGTGTCCCCGTGGGCGTGACTGTGGGAGTGTCACTTGGGCTAGGCGTCACGGTCGCCGTATCACTCGGCCGTGGTGTTGCGGTTGCGGTCAGACTCGGAGTCACTGTCGCCGTGGGTGAAGCTGAATACGTGCTCGTCGGCGTTGCCGTGGTTGTCGCTGAACTGGTCGCGCTCGCGGTTGCGCTAGCCGTTGGCGTTGCCGTTGGCGTAACCGTGGCCGTACCCGTGGGGCTAGCGGTACTCGTGTTGGTCGGGGTGGCTGTGACTGCGTGGGTCGGGCTTGCACTGCGGCTCGGCGTGGCTGAAGGCGTCGGCGAATGTGAAGAGGTGGCCGTTACGCTTGCACTCGGGGTCGGCGTGCTTGTCACCGGAGGAGTAGCGGTAACGGTAGGGGAAGGCGTCATCGTCCGGGTATGCGTTGGTGTTCGTGTGTTGGTTGGCGTTGGCGTGGGAGCATCGGGGCAAATCGCGCAGCCAACTTGAGGGTCGCATGCGACGCCACCCGCGCAGAATTCTGCTGGCGGGCAGCTTTCAAACCGGCATGCCGAGCTACAACCATCACAGTTCAAACTGTTGCGGTCATCGCACTCTTCAGGAAACTCGATCACTCCATTGCCACAAGTCGTGCACGGCACCAGGCAGTCCTCGGCGGCCTCCAAGTTCGTACACAGCGGCCGCGGGTTTAGCGAAGGCGTGGGCCGCACGGCGTTAGCCGACAAGACCGGTGACGTCGTGTTCGGGAAGAAGATTCCGACACTGCCGTTCGTACCAGCGCCCGTTGTCGCCAGTGCGGTCACGGACCCGCTGACTTGAACCTGTTGGCGCCCGGTCAATCGATGGAAGCCGCCCGCGTCCGGGGCATTACCATTCATCCGCCCATTCGCGGCGACCGTGAGCGTACAAGCTTCCACATCCGTCGTGCCTCCTTCGCCGCAACCGGCCTCTGTACTACAAGGGCCACCGCTCACGTCGACCGTATTGGCGATGGTTAGATTGCCGTTACCGAAGTCCCCCGCGACAATGGAAACGTCGCCGCCCACTCCTCCTGCTGCCCGACCGCTAACGTCGATGGGCGCATTCAGCACAATATTGCGGCCGGCCACGATGTCTAACCCTCCTCCACCACCCCCGCCACTGACGTCGATCGCCGGTGCCGACTGCGTCGAGGTCACAATATCTCGTGCCGCGGTTAGGGCAACTGTGCCTCCGACCCCCAGGGATCCATCGCTGCGGGTGGATACTGTTACGCCACTGGCAATTTGAATGTCACCGTTGGCATCAATGTCGATATCCCCTCCATCCCCATCGGGATCGGAACCCTCGAAACGAAGATTCGCTCGGATCACCACGTCCCCCAAGAGGGTCTCGATTGAGAGCGATCCGCCCTCGCCTCCTGCAGTGGGGTCTGCCGTCCCACCGTTACCCGTGATCACACCTGCAATCACCACCCGGCGGCCCGCAGAGATCGTAATCGTCCCCCCGCTGCCGGCCTCACCAGTACTGCTGGCAGCAGCCCCGCTGAAGGTGATGTTTCCGCCGGCCGACACATCGAGCGTGCCGCCATTACTACCGCGGATGTCGATTGACGTGTTGGTAGCAAGCGTGACGTCGCCCCGCGCTTGCAAGTCAATTTGCCCCCCACCGCGGATCGCTTGGCTGCCCCCCGTCACAAGGATCTCTGTGATCGGCGTCGCACTCGTAGACAGATTACCGCCAGAGATCACGGTTACACTCCCGCCATCGGCAGTGGAGCGCAAATTGGTAGCGAGCAGCCGCCCATTCAAGGTCACGTTGCCAGTGGCTTCGATGCGAATGGTTCCCGCGGCGTTGTTTGCTGAGGCATCGATGCGCGAACGGTTTCCGGACACTCCTTGGATGTCCACCGTTCCCGAACTAAAGATGCGGACGGTGCCTCCGTTGGCCGACCGTCCCGATGTGCCCGTTCCCTGCGCGTCAATAAGAGCACCCGGCGCCATCGTAAAGTTCGCCGCCTGGATGGTCAGGTCGCCAGAACCTACGGTAATGCGACTCGTACTCGCCAGCGAGACATTTCTCCCACTAAAATTAAACACACAAGGTGCCGCCGACGGCACCTCGTACGCCTTCGTGATCACGCAGTTCCCCGTCGGACCGCAATTGGGTTCCTGAGCAATAATCTCATTCGCCGTACACGCAGGGATCGCAGCCGCAGTGCTTGGTAGGAGGACTGCAGAAGCGGCGAGGTACACACAACCGAGTTGCCAGACCCGGAGCTGCCCCGCTGCTTGGAGACCAACAAGCCTGCGCACCACTTCCACCACAAAAGCGCGTAGGCTTCCGAGGTTCCACACTCCGGCAAGCCACCGGTGCAGCACTTTCGCTTGCCCCCAAGTCACGCGGTTTCCTTCCCTAGCCCTTCCTCGATCGGCAATACCATGGGCTTTCCGTTCACAACTTGTGTGCGCCCCATTTGCTGCAAGGCGCGGCGCAACTGGCCCGCAGTTGCCCGATGGGTACGCATCACCACGGGAACCCAGCCATTGTTATGACGCCCACGCTGCACCATGGCAGCAATCGAGACTTTTTCCCGTCCCAAGATACCCGCAATCTTGGCCAAAACCCCAGGGCGGTCCGCCAGCGACAGCCGCAAGTAAAATTCCGACTCCACCGACTCGGGTGCAACCAGCCGCCCTTCTCTTTGGCGTTGAACCGGGTAGCCCAGCGGGTGGAATCCGCTGGCATCAGGTGCCAGGCGAAAACGAGCCGCGTCGACAATGTCGGCGAGCACGGCCGTTGCTGTTGGCATCATGCCGGCTCCAAGCCCATAGTAAAAGGTTTGTCCCAAGGCCTCTCCTTGCACGACGATGCCGTTGTACGCCCCGTTTACGTCAGACAACACATGCCTTTGCGGAATCATCGTGGGCGCCACCCTCGCCTCCACCTGTGTGCCACGAACTTTGGCAATTGCAAGTAGTTTAATCGCGTAGCCGAGCTCGCGGGCATACTGGATGTCAAGAGGGGTAACTTCCCGAATTCCTTGCACAGGGATGCGTGAGAACGGGACACGTTGCCCAAACGCAAGCTGAATTAACAGGCATAATTTGTGTGCGGCGTCGATGCCGTCTACGTCATAGCTCGGATCTGCTTCGGCCAGTCCTTCCCTTTGAGCGTGCTCCAGCACGTCAGCGAAGGCGGCTCCCGCGCGGCTCATTTCGCTGAGGATGTAGTTCGAGGTGCCGTTGACAATGCCGTAAATCGCCTGCACTCGGTCTCCCACTAAAGCCTCGCGCAGGGTGCGTACGATAGGAATTCCTCCACCAATGCTGGCTTCGAAGCCCAACCGAACCCGCGCCCGCTCGGCCTCGGAAAAGATCTCCTGACCGTGCACCGCCAACAGCGCCTTGTTGGCGGTCACGACGCATTTGCCCCTGCGCAGGGACTCCAGCACAAACGTTCTTGCTGGTTCATATCCTCCAACGAGCTCCACAACGATGTCCACCTCCGGCGCCGCGATGAGCTGCCGCGCATCACGCGTCAGCAACTCCCGCGGCACGTCCACCCCTCGGTCGCGCTCCAAGTCTACGTCCGCAATGCGCACGAGGCGCAAGGGCACGCCCACGCGGGCGCGGAGAGCTTTCTCGTGCGCCAATAAGAGCCGCACCACCCCCGTCCCGATCGTTCCGAACCCGATGACGCCGACGCCGATAAGCTTCTGCATCTCACCAACTCCCCCGGCTGCGTCCCACACTGCGGGCCTGGCCGTCGAGACCGCCCGCAGTCAAGCAATTCCTCGGACTTGCCCTTGCCCCGCTCGTTCGAACGCGCGCCGGATTCCCCGTACTGCCTGCCGGATGCGATGCTCGTTCTCGATCAGGGCAAAGCGCACAAACCCATCGCCATACTCGCCAAAGCCAATCCCCGGCGAAACAGCCACTTTCGCCTCCCGCAGGAGGAACTTCGCAAACTCTAGCGAGCCGAGGTGAGCAAACTGCGAGGGGATCGGGGCCCACACAAACATCGTCGCCTTGGGCCGTTCCACGGGCCAACCAAGACGGTTTAAACCCTCTACCAGAACGTTGCGCCGCGACTCGTATCGGAGGCGAATCTCTTCCACCCATTCCTGTGGACCATTCAAGGCGTGAATGGCGGCAATCTGAATCGGCTGGAACATCCCGTAATCCAGATAACTCTTGAGCCGACCCAAGGCGTGCACCATCGCCGCGTTGCCGACCGCGAAGCCAACTCGCCAGCCCGGCATGTTGTAGCTCTTCGATAGGGTGAAAAACTCTACCGCGAGCTCTTTCGCGCCCGGAACCTGCAAGATGCTGGGCGCTCGAAACCCATCAAAGCAGAGATCGGCGTAAGCCAGGTCGTGCACCACCAGGAGCTCTTGCTCGCGGGCAAAAGCCACCACTTGTTCGAAGAATTTCAAGTCGACGACGGCGGTCGTCGGATTGTGAGGGAAGTTCAGCACCAGCATCTTCGGGCGAGGCCGACAGCCCCTCGCAACACGAAACAACTCTGCCAAAAAATCCTGCCCCGGTAGCAGAGGCACAGGACGCACATCACCACCAGCAATGATGACCGAGTACTGGTGGATGGGGTACGTCGGGCTGGGGCACAACACAACGTCGCCGGGGCCAAGTACCGCCAAAGCGAGGTGACCCAGACCTTCCTTGGAGCCAATGGTCACGATTGCCTCTGTCTCAGGATCTAACTCCACGCCAAACCGGCGGCGGTACCAACTCGTGATAGCCTCGCGCAGTTTGAAGATTCCGCGCGATACGCTGTAACGATGATTCACCGGCTTGCCGGCCGCCTCGATCAGTTTCGCCACGACGTGCGGGGGCGTGGGTCCATCAGGGTTCCCCATACCGAAGTCGATGATGTCCTCTCCTGCACGGCGTGCTTGCTGTTTTAAATCCCCTATAATGTTGAATACGTAGGGAGGCAGTCGTCTTACGCGTGGGAAGTCGCATTCCATGCTGCTTTCCGCTCCTCACCGACCGGCATGGCCAAGAGAAATTCCACCACCATTAAATCAATCCAATCTACAGCGCAAACAATGCGGTTGTTGCTGCATTCTAGAGACCGTTGACTCAGCTGAGCATCCTTTGTCCCCGTCACGCGGGGCGGACGCGGCCGCGCCCTGCATTCGCACCACCGCTTTTTTCCACAAGCACCGTGCGCGGATGGGTTACACTCACAAGATTCACGCACTGCTGACTTCCGTATTGCAATATGTCAGGGAGCTCGGTAAGCGGCTAACACAGCGAAGTCGATGGTGAAGATGTAAAGTGCTCGGAGGTGCACATGACGATATTGGGATTGGCGCGCAACGCGTTCATGCTCGCCGGGCTTGTGGCCATGGTCTCCCTCACAGCAGTCATGTTTGTTTCCACGCCCTCGCCGTCAGAAGCTCAGAGCAAGGTGCAAAGACCGCCGAGACCCACGCCCAAACCCCGTCCAACCCGCGTGCCACGGCCAACACGGATTCCCGGCCCGCGCCAAACCATCATCGTACCGCCTTCACCCACCGCGACGCCCGACATCCCGCAAGGTAATGCCACTCCATCTCCGACGGCCACGCCAACGATGATCGTTGGGAACCAAGAGTGCCCTGGAATTCCCGTGACTTGTCCGCGCCCACCGGCTTGCCCCACAGGCAACAAGCTCGGCCAGCTTTATTACAAATACCCGTCGTCCGCACCGGTGATCACGACGAAACCAAGCGAAATTCGCTTGCACCGCCGCTCCAATGGAATCTTTCCTGATACCGAGATCGGTTCGTTTTCGCTCACCGATAAAGATGGAATCGTGGTTGTGCAGATGCCTCGATTGGAGTTCCGCCGAGATGGTAACGGTTGGATCGCCGAAACGGCTGACGGTTGGGTGCGGCTTGCCCCTAAAGAGGTTGGACCAGGGTACACGTTTCAGGTGCAGTTCAATAACCCGAACTTCCCCCCTGGCTACTTCAGCGTCGTCTATCAAATGTGCTTTAGCGTGGGCGACGACGGCGTAGACGAACAGATTGTTTGCCAACCTAAGCCACGCGACGGGTTCCTCTGCCACAACAACGGTCCGACATTCTGAAGAGCCCGCTCTGACTGGCGCGCTATGCTCCGCTAGTTAGCTGCAAGCCGCGCGTTAGTCCCGAGTAACGCGCGATAGAGTCTGGTTCAGCGCAGAGAATACCAGCTCAGAGCGCCGGATTCGCTTCTATGAATCCGGTTCCGGGTGCTCGACCAGTTGCTTCTTCCTTCGCCCCCGGCTCGAGCTTTTCTTTTCCTCGCCCTTCTTCGCACCCGCCGTCTTTTTCCCCGGGGCCCCTGTAGCTGTTTCGACTCCTGCGGGGCTCGTCCGGCGAGGCACCTTTGTAACACGCTCTCCTTTCTTCGTGGTACGGCGAGCCCTCGTTTCTTTGGTCGGCGCTTTGCGAGCTCGTCGCCTACCGCTCGTGGCGGGCTGATCCACAGCAGCCTCGCTGGGAGGCGTCAGCTCTTCAGCTCCAGCACTCGTGGCATCATCAGAAGAATCTGCCGCCAACGGCGCTCTTTCCTCTTCTTCTGCACTGCCCGAGATTGGTCCACGAACCGCAAGATCCTCTGGCGTTTCGTCGCCAACCGCCACGATCCGCTCGGCTCCGGCGTCTGAAGGCACTTGCGCTGAAGCGGAGGTCTCATGTTCCACAACTTCTTCTGTTGCAGGAAAGCCGAAACCATCGGCTCGAGACTCGACAGCCTCCTCCGTAGCCCTAGACGCCTCGCCGCTCTCCTCAGCCTCCTGCAGCGCCTTCCCCTCTGTGAAGTGATCCGTCGCTTCTCCCAAAGGGGCCGAGACGTGGGCAGCGAATACGCTCAGGCCCTCTTGAATGGCAGCAGCCGCAAGACGACCCTTACCGCGACGGCGACCACGCCTCCTCCGGCGCTTGGCTTGGCGCGTTGCATCAGCCCCTACCGAGCCGGATGCCGCTATCACCGGTGCTTCGGCGACGGCATCGGTGCGAGGCTCCGAAGTCGAACCCCCTCCTTCGATCGCCGTGGGTATGTTGCCATCCGCCCCAGCACTCCCCATCGGAGCGTTTGCGACCTCGAGCGTAACTCCTCCCGGTCGCAACCCGCTGCCAGCATCCACTGCTGGCACCGCTGCCCGAGGTTTGACCTCGATTTCGCACTGATGAGGCATCAGATCTGTCTTAGGGGCGACCACGATCTTCACGTTGTAGCGGCGCTCCAACTGTGCCAGATCCTCGCGCTTCTGGTTCAAAAGGTACAAAGCCACGTCGGCTGGCACTGCGACGCGTAACGAACCGACGTCTGCTTGGGCCACCCGATTATGCACTTTACGTAGGGCCACTAATGCCGCAGATTCCACCGTGCGCACGAGTCCATAACCGTCGCACATCGGACACGTCACGTAGGTCGTTGCGGTGGCCGCCGGGCGAAGCCGCTGCCGGGAAACTTCGAGAAGGCCGAAGTGCGAGATCCGCCCGACTTCATGCCGCGCCTTGTCTTCAAACATCGCTGTTCGGAGAGCCTTCTCTACCTCGGTGATGTGCTGCGGATTGCGCATGTCAATAAAATCAATCACGATTAAACCACCGAGGTCGCGCAAGCGGAGCTGGCGAGCGATCTCCACGGCAGCCTCGAGATTCGTTCGGAAAGCAGTTTCCTCCTGATTGGCGCCCCGCACCGATCGCCCGGAGTTTACGTCGATCGCGGTCAGCGCTTCAGTGCCATCGATCACGATGTACCCGCCAGATTTAAGCGGCACCCGCCGCTTGTAAATCGACTCGATTTGGGACTCGATGTTGAAGTACGAGAAAATCGGCTTGTCCCCCTGGTACAGACGCAAGGCCCCTTCTTTCTCCGGCAGTACGTCGCGCAAGAATTTTCGCGCCCGCTCGAACACCTCCTCGTTGTCGACATAAATCTCGTCAATGTCCGGGGTGAAGTAGTCGCGGATGTTGCGCAATACGAGATCGTGCTCCCGGTACACCAAGGAGGGTGCTTTCGTTTGTGCCGCCGCCTGCTGGATGCTTTCCCACAAGCGCAAGAGGTATGTGAGATCACGCTGCAGGTCAGCTAGGCCGGGGTCGAAGCCGACCACCGTGCGCACGATGATGCCGAAGCCTTCTGGCGGGTGCAGTTTGTCAATCAGTTCCCGAACGCGCACCCGGTCCGCCCCTTCGATCCGGCGGGAAATTCCGGATTCGTCCGAGCCAGGCAGGAGTACCAGAAACCTGCCGGGCAGCGAGTAAAACGTGGTGAGCGTTGGCGGCTTGCTGCCGAACTGCTCCTTCACAATTTGCACCAGCAGCTCATCCCCAGGCTTCAGCAGCTCTTGAATCCGTGGGCGGCGTCGTTCCCCATTCGTCGCAAGGCGCAGGGGCTGGGGGAGGTGCCTAAAGCAAATCTCATCTAGAGGCAAAAATGCATTGCGCTCTGCTCCAATATCAACGAATGCCGCCTCTAACCCGGGCTGCACTCGTTGCACTAGACCTTTGTAGATGTTGCCTTTCAGGTGCTCTCGATTACACGACTCAATCTCGAACGAAACCAACGTCCCGTCTGCCACGATGGCCACACGGCTTTCTTCCGCGTGGGTGACGTTGATCAACATGACTTTGGCCATGAAAAATCTTGTTCCTCCTGATCACGAATCCACAACGCTCACGGACGTTACAACAACTAAGGTAGCGTGGGCATCTCACCGGTGTAAACGTTACTGGCTTTGAACCGTGGCTTTCGCGCGCTCCTGGAACAACCGTCACAGGGCTGCAAAGCCGGAGCTTATCCGATCCGATGTCCACCCGCACACACAAGCTTCCCGTCCTCACCCCAGTCTTGGATACATTCTGCTCAAAGAGTTTACCGGGTCCGCGTTGTCGGTAACAGTTCACCTCGCGGGCCTTGCATCCTTCCACCCCTCCAGCGCATGCCCCATGCATCGCGAAACTAGCTTGGCTTAGTCAAGGCCAAATTCACGATATTCCTTCCTTCAAGGTGGAGTGACTCCAAGCTACACCACGTGCATTGCTGTGCAACGCTGATTTCCACTAGTTTGGGAATTCGATGCGTGTCTGCGAACTGCTGAACGGGGCTCGACCGGTATTCTCTTTTGAGTTTTTTCCGCCCAAGACACCACAGGGAGAAGAAGTGCTCTTCAAAACGATCGCGGCCCTTCGCCCGCTGCGACCGGGGTTTGTCTCGGTTACCTACGGTGCCGGTGGTAGCACGAGAGAAAAGACGCTGGAGTGGGTCAGCCGGATCAAGCACGAGATGGGGATCGAGGCTGTCGCGCACTTGACCTGCGTTGGAGCAAGCCGCGGGGAGATTGGGGAAATTTTGCACCGCATCCAGGCATTGGGAATCGAGAACGTTCTGGCCTTACGTGGAGATCCCCCGCGCGACGCACCTCGTTTTGAGCCGCCGGTGAACGGCTTTGCACACGCATCCGAGCTCGTCCGCTTTATTCGCGACCAAGGCTTCTCTTTTTGTCTTGGCGGAGCAGCATACCCCGAAGGCCACATCGAGGCACCTGACTTGGACACAGACCTCTTTTACCTCGAACGGAAGGTTGCTGCCGGGGTCGATTTCCTGATAACTCAACTCTTCTTCGACAATGAATTCTTCTTCCGCTTTCAAGACCGTGCGCGAGCTGCAGGCATTCGCGTGCCCATCATTCCGGGAATCATGCCGATCACCAACGTGAGCCAAATCGAGCGATTCACACAACTCTGCGGGGCCAGCATCCCGGCGGGGCTCCGCTCCCGCTTGGATGCAGTACGCGACGACGATCGCGCAGTGCGAGCCATTGGGATCGAGCATGCGATCGCCCAGTGTGAAGCACTCCTCGAAGCGGGTGTGCCGGGTATTCACTTCTATACGCTCAACCAGTCACCGGCGACGCGTGCGATCGTGGAACATCTCCGCTCCAGGATCTGATCGTGCCGGTCATCATTACCTATAAACCGCTGGACGATCCCAAAAGGGAACCGGTCAAAGGAGCCGGCCGACTTGTCACGCATCGCTGCCATGACGTTCATGGAACCTTGCATACGCAACGTTTTCCCCTCGGAAGTGTTGGGGGAGTGACGTACCTGGATGCACTTTGCTTGCTTTGCGGAGCGCACCTGGTTTGGGTGGAGGAGGTTGAGTTCGACGCAACAACCCTCACCGGGGAAGACCCTAGCCGGACAAGGCTGACGAGTGCTTGACTAACGTAGAAAAAATGGGGTAGCCATGGGCGAAAATTTTCGCCGGTTGGTGCATTCTACTTGACAAAGTTGCAAGGAATCAGGTAACAAGTTCGTCACTGATGGTAGAGCGCACTTGAAACACCAAATGGTCCGGTTGGGCCTTACGAGGGGAGGGAGTATGAAATTCAAGAAAATGGGATGGATCGCGCCAGTTAGCACGGCAATCACGGCAGCGGCAGCACTCGCACTCATTGCTCTTCCGCTGGAAGCACAGCACAAGCCGCACAAGCCCCATAAGCCGCACAAGCCTCATGTGCAACCCGAGCGGCCCGAGAAGCCAGTTCGTCCCCCCACAGTCCTCCGCCCGCACAAGCCCCATAAGCCTCATAAACCCCACAAGTAGTTTCTGCCCATTGCTGTTGAGCTCTTACAAAAAGCGCGCGGTGGAAGCCGCGCGCTTTTTTTTGCCTCTCGCGCTGCTTTCGTCTTCCCCTTCTCAACCCGCTTAAGTAGCGTTGCGCTTGCCAAGGGAGTAAGGATGATTGCCAGTCGCTTCATACCTGCCGCGTTGCTCGTTGCTCTGTTCTGGATGCTGACACCCGAGCTATCCGCCGAGCCGGTGCGCCTCACTGTTGACGCTGCGATTCAACGCGCTCTGCAGGTGAACTCCGACCTGGCGGCCGACTCAAAGCAGCTGGACATTGCGCAAGCCGCTCTACGACGCTCTGCCGCCCGCTTCCCAAGCAACCCCTACCTTAGCCTCGGTGCTTCCCGGCGCGCGGAAACCGGGGGTCGCCCCAACGTGTTTGTCTTCCTTTCTCAGGAGGTCGAGGTTGCAGGCCAGCGTGCTGCGCGGCTACGTGCCGCTCAGCACAATCTGCAACAGGAAAGTTGGAACCTGGCCCAAAAGCGCATAGCGTTGGCTGCCGATGTGAAAACCGCGTTCACGAAGGTTCTGAGCTGCGACCAGCGGCGCGAGGTGATTCGCGAGCAACTGGAGGTTGCGCGCAAACTGAGAGAGCTCGCTACGGTGGAGCGCGCCACGTTGAGCGAACGGATCGACCAGAACAACGCAGCCTTACAGATGGCCCGCTACGAGCGTGAGCTGTGGTCGACAGAGGAGGAGCGGGAGGCGGAACTGGACGCCCTTCGGCGATTGCTGGCACTTGATTGGTCGCAAGAAGTTGAGCTCGAAGGCCAACTCAGCGCCGACATTCGCCTTCTGCCAGCGGTCAATATTCTGGTTAACCAAGCTAAGGCTCAACGGGCCGATCTCCAGGCATTTAAAGAAGCCCTGGCCGCTGCCGACGCGCAAATTGAGGTATACCGACGGGAGCGTGTTCCCAACGTGACGTTGTCTGCATCCTATTCGCGCTTCGATAGTAGCGACTTTGGCGGCGGGGATGTCGGGTTGAGTCTGCCGCTGTTTCAAACCAAGGAAGCAGACATTCAAGAAGCGGTTGCGCAACGCCAAAAGATCGCGCTGCAAATGGAAGACCTGGAACGCAGCGTCGAACGTGACGTACAGCAAGCTTATCGAGCTTACATCTCCGCCGCGCGCGAAGTCCGCCTGTTCACCGAGCAGTTGCTCCCTTTGGCGGAGGAAAACGTTCGCCTTCAAGAACGCCTGCTCCAAAGAGACGAGGCGAATCGCTCGGAATGGCTCGCACAGAAGCTTGACGCGCTCGAACTACGAAAGGATTTTGCAGAAGCGCTACAAAAGCTGCACCTCGCTGGTGCGGAACTAGAACGAGCTGTCGGAGGTGACCTTGCCGGGGAGCAAAGCCACCCTGGCCCCTCCCCGGGCCCTTGAGAAACTCGATCGTCCCCCCACCGGTGGAGCAGCCCCCTTCTCGAGCAACGCGCGGCGAACACACCCGGCGTGATAGCCCAACGATATCTCCCGTCGGTTCTCGACCGCCTGGCTCGGTGCCTGTTCGGTGTTCACGTCAAGTGCCGCCGGAGAGCAATCCGCAACGCGGGCAACAACAAAGGCGCCCACACCCTCTCGGAAAGAAGCGTTACCGAGCTGGTTTCCGACACAATCGTGCCACCCACAGGAACACGAGCAGCAATCCGGGCGCAGGGAAGGTTTCGGCAGCTCCTTCCCTTCGAGTTACCGCGCAGCTTTCTTGAACGAATTCTTGTTGCACGCCGCATGGACCGATGGTGAGCGGTGTTCCCGGCGCCACGTCCATGGGCAACGGGGGATTGATGGCCAGTTCAGCACTGCCCGCACGCCGGATGAAACTTGTGCACGTTCGCACTTCTCCAATGCGGGTAATCTTTCCGGTCAGGGGTACCGTTTCCGGTTGGAGCACCACCACTCGATCAGAACCCTTGGCAGCCGGCTCTGCAACAACCGCGGTATTTGGACCTGGACTTACAGGCGTTGCCGTGGCCACGGAGGGCGATGGAGTGCCGCTGCCGCCAATCGTCGGAGTTCGCGTTACTGTGGGTGCAGTCGTCGGCGACACCCTAGGACTTGGCGTACGCGGAGTCGGCGTACGGGTGGTAACTACGACCGTCGGCGTACGGGTGGTAACTACGACCGTCGCCGTCCGGGTTGGTGTGAAGGCTCGCGTCACGGTCGGCGTGGGAGTGAGAGCTGCGCACCCAAAGTCAGGCGTGCGACAAACCCCTAGGCTAGCACCCGGCGTGGGCAGACTGCAATCCGCCGAGACCGCGCAAGAAAAGTCGGCAAAGTCTCCTCCATCGCAAAATCGGCCGGTCGAGGCACAAGAACCTCCTGGGCAATGGGCCGCGCGCAAGCAACCGAAACCACGAAAATCACCTGAGGTGCAAACCCTCTGGGTACCCACGCACGCGCTGCCAGTACCGCAGGTGCCCTCTCCAGCGGCCGTACGGCACGGATCGCCCGCGAAAGCACCACCTTGGCAAGTTCCCTCGGTACCGGTCCCGACACAAGTTCCACCAGGGCAGTCGCAGGGAAACCCATCAAACTCACCCCCATCGCAAACCCCTTGGATGACCACGCAAGCCCCAAAAGAGCTCGGGCAGGAAACGAAGCAATCGTCATCCGAAGTACACGCTTGACCGTCCCGCGGACCGCCACTGCACGCCAAGTCGCTGCTGACTTGCGCAACACCCGTCGCCGCCCACCACAAACCCAGTCCTGCTAGCAGTGCCGCTATCGTTGTTTTCACACCGGTTTCCCTCGCTCGTGCCTTCTTTCCCCGTGCGCACGCGTTAGTCAACTCAAGAATCCTCGGTCGAACGGAACGGCTTACGTAAGGTGCGCGTGGAGAAAAGTCAAACGGGAACAAGAGAACAGCCCCCGTGGAATGTAAAAAAGAAGATCCCCCGGGCATTCTGCAAAGTTCCGCCAAGAAGATGGCGCGACACGTGCGGAATGCCGAGCACATCCCCACCGAGACTCACGGGTGTAAACTCCGAACCTACCCACCACCTCCGCACACCTCCCCCAGTTTCTCCCAGCGCACCCAGGGGGGTGCCGCAAAGCAGCCGTACGACCGGACAACCGATGTTGACACGATTCCACTGTTTCGCAACACCCTTGCCGTACTAGGCTTTGAAATAACGCGCCGGAACACCGCCAGACCGCGGCAAGGGAGCAAGCCCAGAGATGAGCGAATACAGTGCTTGGTTCGAATGTATTAACGGCTGTCCGCAACGATTTAGTTTGTTCGAGATTATCTACCGCTGTCCCACGTGCGGGGATTTGCTCGACGTGCAACACGACATGGAGGCCCTGCGGCGCCGCTCCGCAGCCGCCTGGATGAAACTGTTCGACGAGCGCTACCGCCGCAATGACTTTCCCTACGGCTCCGGGGTGTGGGGAAAGAAAGAGTGGGTCGTGCCGTTTATTGCCAACGAGAACATCGTGTCGACATACGAGGGCGGCACGAACCTCCTTTGGGCCGAACGCTACGGGAAAATGCTCGGCGTGGAGGACCTGTGGGTCAAACAGTGCGGGAATTCACACACTGGATCCTTCAAAGACCTGGGCATGACCGTGCTCGTCTCCGTCGTCAAGCAAATGATTGCCGAAGGGCAAAACATTGCGGCCATTGCTTGTGCCTCGACCGGTGATACCTCCGCCGCGTTGGCCAATTACTGTGCCGCAGCGGGTATTCCCGCGGTCGTGCTTCTGCCCCGGAACAAGGTGTCGCCAGCGCAGTTGGTCCAACCGATCGCCAACGGTGCTCTGGTAGTCAGCCTGGACACTGACTTCGATGGTTGCATGGCCCTCGTGCAAGAGATCACCAAAGAAAAAACTGTCTACCTCGCCAACTCAATGAACAGCTTGCGCCTCGAAGGGCAAAAGACCGTGGCCATTGAACTGGTGCAGCAATTCGACTGGGAGGTTCCGGATTGGATCGTGATCCCCGGGGGTAACCTCGGTAACGTTAGCGCCTTGGGCAAAGGCTTTTTGATGATGAAGGAGCTCGGCTTGATCCAAAAGCTGCCTCGCATCGCCGTAGCGCAAGCCGCCAATGCCAACCCACTGTACCTTTCCTACCTAGATAACTTCCGCTCGTTTAAGCCTGTGCAAGCCAAAAAGACCTTGGCCAGCGCGATCCAGATCGGGAACCCTGTCAGTTACAAACGCGCCATCAAGGTGCTGCAGCAGTTCGATGGCGTTGTGGAACAAGCAACCGAAGCGGAACTTGCCGATGAAGCGGCGCTGGCGGACCGGACAGGAATGTTCAACTGCCCCCACACTGGAGTGGCCCTGGCGGTTTTTCGCAAACTCGTAGAGCGCAAGATCATTCGCTCAAACCAACGCGTGGTGGTGATCTCGACTGCACATGGGCTCAAGTTCTCCGAACAAAAAACGGCCTATCACCAGGGGCAGATTCCGGGCATCCAGCCCAAATACGCGAACCACCCGCTCGAGCTACCGCCGGACGTTCGCAAAGTCGTCGACGCGATCCGGAGATTTGCCGACAAAGTCCGACTCATGGAGGCCTAAATGGAAGAACCGCAGCGAAACGGTGGCGGGCCAAGCACCCGCGCTGTGCACGCGGGCGAAAGCCGTACCAAGCTTGCCCACGCCATTACGGAACCGATCGTCCAGACTGCCACATACACTTTCGCAAACTCAGCGGAAATCGCCGATCACTTTGAGGGCCGGATTCAACGGGAGGAATACGGCCGTTACGGTAACCCCACGCAACGCGTAGCCGAGAAGAAGATCGCGGCACTGGAGGGTGCGGAAGACGGACTGTTGTTTTCCAGCGGCATGGCCGCCATCACGACAACTCTCTTTGCCATGCTTGCCAAAGGTGCTCACGTCGTTGTGACAGACGACGCCTATCGCCGTACACGCCAGTTCTTGCACCAGGTGCTCCGCCGCTACGGAGTCGAGGTCTCGACTGTACCCGCTGGAGACTACGAGCGCATGGAAGAAGCGGTGCGGCAAACTACGCGGCTGATCTTCAGCGAATCGCCGACAAACCCCTACAATCGAGTGCTGGATTTAGAGAAGGTGGCGGACATTGGCCGGCGGCATCGCGTGAAGACCATCATCGACTCCACGTTTGCCACACCCATTAACCAGCGCCCGCTCGACTTTGGAATCGACGTGGTGATCCATTCAGCAACAAAATACTTGGGTGGACACAACGACCTGCTCGCCGGGGTGGTGTGTGGGTCGGCGGATTTGATTTCCGGAATTCGCGATTTGCAAGGCATCACTGGAGCTGTCGTCGATCCGTTCGCTGCCTACCTGTTGATCCGCGGCCTAAAAACTTTGGCTCTTCGCGTCGAGCGGCAAAACGCAAACGCAACCCGGATCGCGGAGTTTCTGGCCCGCCACCCAAAAGTCGAACGGGTGCACTACCCAGGGCTGCCGACACACCCGGAACACGAGGTCGCACGCCGACAAATGAAAGGCTTTGGCGGTGTGGTCTCCTTCGAAGTGCGCGGCGACTTAGCGACGGCCTCCCGCGTGGTCGACGCGTGCAAAATTCCGCGCATTGCGCCATCTCTAGGAGGCGTGGAAAGTCTCATCGAGCAACCTGCCCTGATGAGCTTCTACGAATTGACCACTGAGGAGCGGCTACAAATGGGCATCCGCGATAACCTTATTCGTTACTCCGTAGGAATCGAGGACGCCGACGACCTCATTGCCGATCTCGCCCAAGCTCTCGATCAGGCGTGACCGGCCTCCAGCGGCTCAGCCTTCTTCACTGGAACCTGCACGGCCTGCCGTTCACCCGGCGGTGGAAGCAGCGCTGCGCAGCGGTGGCACAAAGCGTGTCCGAGTTGCCTCGGACGCCGGACGTGCTCCTGTTTTGCGAAGTCTGGACTTGGCCTCGCTGGCGAGTGCTAAGCCAAGCCCTCTGGCCTACATTCGAGCCGCTGTCACCGCCGCGGAGCAACGGTTTGCTTCCCCCCGGAGGAATGGTTGCGTTTCGTTTTTCCGGCTCCCCATGGGCAAGGATCCGCGACCACTTTGAACCCTTTCGCCACCGCGGGCCGTGGTGGCGCCTGTGGGAGGGAGACGGTTTTGCCGGCAAAGGCACCCGTCGTCTGATTTTAGAATCAGAAGGCTTGTGTGTCGGCCTTATGCAAACTCACCTTCAGGCTCAATACGGGAGGCGCCGGTACACGGTCGTTCGCGACGCGCAACTCAAGCACTTGACCGCCTCAGGACGCCAGCTTGCTCGCGAAACCACAATTGTAGTCATCGCTGGAGACCTCAATACGCGGCCAACGGAGCAGAATTTCGCACGGAACCTCACCGAGTGGATGGATCTGACGGAATCTCTCCGGTTGGCGAGAACCGCCACAACCATTGCGGGGAAACCCAGCGAGTGGATTGATTATATCCTCGTGCACCAGTCTGCCGCACCGCTGATCGCTCGAACCAGCGTCCAGTTACTCTCCGCGAGCAGTGCCAATGGGCGGATCTCCGATCATCACGGCCTGTACACCTTGATCACACTCCTCCAACAGCCACGCGAGGCGTGCGGGTCTGCGCGCCCTATCCCGCAGCAGGGAACCTTGGGCGCGTCGGTGGCCAATCGCCAGAAATGAGTTGAGCGGTGGATGGAGCAGAAACGCGCGGTTGCCTAACGTACACGGTTAAACGATGCGCATTGTGGTTCTCGACGGCTTTACCCTAAACCCAGGAGACAATCCGTGGGATCCAGTTGCCGAGTTGGGAAAACTCATCGTCTACGACCGCACTCCAGCAGAACTGGTCGTCCAACGTGCGCGTGGCGCGGAAATCGTCCTCACGAATAAGACCAGGCTGACAGCGAGCACCCTCGATAAATTGCCCGACCTCCGTTTCATCAGTGTGCTCGCCACGGGTTACGACGTGGTGGATGTCTCTGCGGCACGGGAGCGTGGCATTGTGGTCAGCAACGTACCCGAGTACAGCACCGAGGCAGTAGCTCAACATACCTTCGCATTGCTGCTCGAGCTCTGCCATCGTGTAGGGCTGCACGATCAAGCAGTGCACGCCGGTTGCTGGTCGGCGTGCCCCGACTTTAGCTTTTGGCTTCAGGCACCCTTTGAGCTTGCTGGCTTAGTTCTCGGCATCGTTGGGTTCGGACGCATTGGACGCCGTGTGGCGCAGATTGCGGAGAGCTTTGGAATGTCCGTGGTTGCTTACGGTCCTCGCCGGCCAGCGGACCTCCCGGCACAGGTGAGTTGGGTGACGCTACAGGACTTGTTCCGGCTAGCGGACGTGGTCAGTCTCCACTGCCCGCTCACGCCGCAAAACGAGCGATTTGTCAATGAACCCTTGATTGCCTCGATGAAGCCAAGCGCATTCCTCATCAATACGGCTCGCGGAAAACTGGTCGACGAAGAAGCTCTCGCTCGCGCCCTTTGTGATGGACGCCTTGCCGGAGCAGCCGTCGACGTCGTGAGCGAAGAGCCGATTCGACCCGACAACCCTTTACTACGCGCACCCAACTGCATTATCACATCGCACTTGGCTTGGGCGAGCCTACCGGCGCGCCGCCGACTCATGCAGATCACAGCGGCAAACATTCAGGCGTTCCTTAGCGGACACCCCATCAACGTGGTCTCCTGACTTAAATCGATCGTCCAGCGATGAGGTCCCTTCCCGTCGACCTGTCCTCTCACAACCGCATTCTCGTAAAGGCCGTGAATTGGCTCGGCGATGTTGTGATGACCCTTCCTGCGATGTGGGCTTTGCGTCAGCGCTACCCAAGCGCGCATCTGGGCGTGTTGGTGCGTGCTGAGCTCGCGGACTTTTTCTCCGCCACGCCATGGATCGACAGCGTGATCCCTGACGGTTCAACTCAGGGCCGGCGATCGATTTCTTCCCGCTGGCGTCTCATCCGCCAGCTCCGCAATCAAGGTTGGGATGCCGGCATTCTTCTACCCCGAAGCTTTGAATCCGCCCTTTGGTTCTACCTCGCGCGGATCCCGATCCGCATTGGTGTGCCGGCACAGGCACGAAGTTGGATGCTTACCCATGCGGTCCCTGCCGACCTGAAGCGCCCGGACCGCCACCAAACGCTCAGCTACCTGGAGTTTGTGAGCCTTGCGGTCGGTTGTGCCCCGCGCGTCGACCCGCCGCCCACGTTCCTGCCTCGGCGTGAGGGGGAGCGGGAGCCTCTCAATAAGCCGTACGTGGTTCTTGCACCCGGCGCAGCCTACGGGCCGGCTAAACAGTGGCCCAGGGAACACTGGAGCAATCTCGCGACGCTCTTCGTCATGGAAGGTCTCCACGTCGCGTTGATCGGAACCCAGAGTGAGAGGGTTCTTTGCGACGAGGTCGCCGCTACGGCCGCCAACGGTTGCACCGTACTCGCCGGAAAAACTTCGCTGCTCGAACTCATGCGCCTACTGACCCAAAGCCGCGGCTTCGTCGGCAACGATTCTGGCGCCTCTCACTTGGCTGCGTTCCTCGGAGTCCCCACGGTTGCCATTTTCGGTTCCACCGACCCCGTCCGCACCGCCCCAATCGGAACACGCTGTGCGGTGCTGTACGATCCGCCCGGCTGTAGCCCTTGCCTTGCGCGCACCTGCCGGTTCGGTCACTACGAGTGCCTGCGGCGTATCACGCCAGACAAGGTTGTTGCCACATGGCAACGACTGGCGGAATGAACAGGGCCCCGTGCGGAAACGCAGTTGCCTCAGGGAAGTCTTTTCCCTGTGCCCGCTTGGAAGAGCGCATACCAATCACTCCTCTCCAACCGCACGCGAAACGCTTCTTGCACAGCCCGGATCCGCTCGATCTTCTGCGTCCCTACGATAGGAATTGCCCCTACCGGGTGCGCGAGGAGAAAGGCGAGCGCAACCGCAGCGCGCCCCACTCCGTGACGCTTCGCTAAATCGTCGAGAGTTTCTATCACCGGCACGAGTACGTTAGCGATTTTCTCTTTCTCTGCGCGCTCCCGGCTTAACAGCAGCTTGCCTCCGGCAAGTGGGCTCCACGCAATCAAACCCATTTGGCCCGTGTAGCACTGCTCGATCGTCCCATCGTGGACAACCAATGGCCAAATGCAGCTCCACTCACGTTGGTGTGCAAGCAAGCGGAAGGAAAGAAAGTGCTGCAGGACTGCGGATTGCGCAGGCGAGTAATTCGACACCCCAGCCTCACGAATTTTTCCACTTGCTCGAAGGTCTTCCAGAGCTCGAGCCGTCTCTTCTGGATGCGCAAGCAAATCCGGTCGATGCACGAAAAAGAGATCGATCACCTCGCACCGCAAACGGCGGAGCGAGGCTTCCGCGGCACGTATAAGGTGTTCCCGGGTCGCATTGTAAGGCACGCCTGGCACTACACCCGCCTTGGTTGCAATCACCATTCGCGGCCGGAGTGCGGGCGCTTCTTCCAACACTCTGCCGAACAACTCCTCAGCTTGTCCGCCGCCGTAAACGTCCGCATGGTCGAAGAGCTGAATTCCCACCTCCAGCGCAGCCTCGATCTTGCGCCGAGCCTCCGGAACTCCGCTTCCTGCCAACCGCCAGCAACCATAGCCAATGGGAAACACCCTCAACGAAGACGATCCTAAAGCTCGCGGCTCTGCGCAAATGGTGAGCGGGTCCATCGAACCTTCCCCGGAATGCAAGGGCCAAATGCCGGCGGGCCTAACGCTCCCGGCACCTACCGACTCGGTCAGCCTATTGCATATCAAGTGGCCTCACGGTTTGCACAAGCGACGAAGACTTACCCACGGCAATGGCCACTACCTCGTTTCCAATTGCAACCGCCTCTGCACCCTTGGTCTCGGTGCTCTTGCCGGTGCGTAACGGCGCCCGCACTCTCGCCGCGGCACTGCAAAGCGTTCGGAAGCAGCAGGGGGTTGCTTGGGAGTGCGTCTGTATCGACGACAACTCGACCGACGAGACTCCGGCAATTCTCGCGCACTTCGCTCGCATGGATTGCCGGTTTCGCTGGTTCCCGTCCCCGGGAACCGGCATCGTGGAGGCCTTGCAGTTCGGGCTTACTCACTGCCGCGGCAACTTGATCGCCCGCATGGATGCCGACGACGTCATGCACCCGCGCCGCCTCGCAGAGCAAGCGGGAGTGTTCGCTCGTGAGCCCCACATCCTCGGCGTAGCCTGCCGGGTTCGCGCCTTCCCCGTGTATGCCGTTGGAACTGGTTTTCAGCGTTACCTGGCCTGGCTCGACACTTTGGTCACATCTGAGGCCATATGGCGTGAGCGCTTCATCGAATGTCCGGTCGTCCACCCGACCCTGATGTGGAGTTGCTCGACTCTCCAGCGATTTCCCTATCGAGAAACGACTTGGCCGGAAGACTACGACCTTATCTTGCGTATCCTCGAAAGTGGAGGCCGTATTGCTTGCCTGCCCGAACGACTGCACTTCTGGCGGATGCACTCTTTAAAGACCAGCCTGAACAGCGCCCGCTATAGTCTGGAGGAGTTTACGCGGTGCAAGGCCCATTACCTTGCCCGCGGTCCCTTAAGCGGTAACGACGAATACGTGCTTTGGGGCTACGGCCGTACAGGTCGTCGACTGTGCCGAGCGCTGTGGAGCGAGGGCAAACGGCCACGTGCCGTAATCGACGTCCACCCGAGAAGGCTTGGCGTCATCGTAGCCGGCGCACCCGTCGTGTCGCCCGAGGCACTTCCGAGCTTGGCCGATCTCCCGCTGCTCGTCAGTGTGGCCAACACCGCTGCTCGCGCCCAGATCCGCAAATTTCTGCAGCGCAGTTCACGACAGGAAGGCCGCGACTGGTGGTTTACCGCTTGAGCCGAGAGCCTATGGGGATCGGCCCCGTTCAGCCGTCGAGGAAGGGCCGAACTCTTTTTTGCATCTGCTCTTGCTTTCGACCGAGGGACGGAGTAGAAGCGGAAGCCACACTTCGGTTGAAAAGCCATGCCAGCGAGATTGTCGCCTACAGCGCTCGAAGAAGAAGCGTTCCTCCGTTGGGTCCGTCCTCCCCGTCAGGGGCGAACGCGGGAGCAGCTCGGGCGCATCTTGGAAGCTGCTGAAGGATTGATTTCGCGCCGTGGGTTCGACGACACCTCTGTGGTCGAAATTGCCCGTGTGGCGGGCACTTCTGTTGGCGGCTTTTACCGTCGATTCCCCACTAAAGGCGCGCTCCTCCACGCGTTACACGAGAGATTTTGTGCCGAAGCCAAGGAGACAGCGAGCTCGGTTTTGGATCCTGCTCGGTGGCAAGGAGTTCCCACGTTGAGCGTGTTCCAAGCTTTGGTGGACTTTCTTATTGGGATCTATAATGAGCGGCGCGGCTTGTTTCGGGCATTCATCGTGCGCGCGATCACTGATCCCACCACGAACAAGCGGAATCGCGAGCTCTTCGAGTTTCTCGCGGAGAAGATGTCCGCCCTCTTGACAGAACGGCGCAAGGATATTGACCACCCAGATCCGACGCTCGGGGCGCGATTTGTGCTGCGAATGATGTTCGGTACACTCAACCACTTCCTCGTTGTGGCGGACGAATGGAATAGCTTCACAGAGAAAACTCTGCGCCAAGAACTGGCCCGTGCTTTCCGGGCTTATCTCGGGGTACGGCCCCCGTACGTGGCCCAGAGGAGGCGGGCATGACTCGAGCAACGGTCCGCAACTTTCTGACAGGATGCACTATATCCGCTGTGCGAACCCGGGGAGTCGCCTTCCCGGTTGATCGCCAGCGGCGACGAGCTGCCCGACCGCGCGAGTGCTGACGCGCTCGCACCCCTCCCACCCCTGCCCCCAATGTGCGAGGGGGGTCGGGCACCTGTTCAAGCGGGGACGAGACCGTAGCCCTCGTCCCCGCAGCTTTATCTTGATCTGCCGCTTCCCATTGGACCTGCACGTTGAACCCGCGCACTTGACCTTTTCCTGACGAGATACACCCCCGACGACGGTTCGCTGTTGCGCTCTGCCTCGCGAGGATTCGTACTTGTCAGCGAGCGAATTGTGTGCGGCCAACCACCCCAGCAATCCGCCGGGTGAGCAAGCGCGGCGTGATTCCGGTAAGCAGTGCCATCGCCTTGTATGGCGCGCCCGGCACGACCACCACTTGCCCCTGCCGCAACGCTGCGAGCGATGCATCCACCACTTCTTCTGGGCTCATCCAGAGAAAGGCTGGCAAGCGCGAAACGTGTAAGCCCGCCCGTTGCTGAAACTCTGTGCGTGTAAAGCCCGGGCACAGTGCCTGTACTTTAACGCCGGTTCCGCGAAGTTCTTCCGCGAGTGCCTCGGTAAAACTTGTCACATAGGCTTTGGTCGCCCCGTACGTTGCGTTAAAGGGCATCGGCTGAAAAGAGGCCAGCGAAGAAACGTTAATAATTGCTCCTTGCCCGCGTTCCACCATGCTCGGCAAGGCCGCATGCGTCAGACGTACGAGTGCCACGACATTTAGCCGGATCTCTTCTTCCTCGCGCTCGATATCGAGCTTCCAGAACGAACCAAATGTTCCGAAGCCGGCGTTGTTGACCAACAAATCCAATCCCCGAGCGGCTTTTTCCACTTGCGCACACTGCGCTGGCTTGGTCAGATCGGCTGGCAGCACGTCCACCTCGACCCCGTGCTCCTGTTTGAGCTCCTTGGCCCGGGCTTCCAGCCGCTTTTGGTCTCGAGCGACGAGAATCAGGTCGAAGCTGTCGCGCGCAAGCCGCGCTGCAAACGCGGCACCAATTCCTGCCGATGCCCCCGTCACTAACGCCTTCTGTCGTTTCGACGCTGGTTTTGCCGCCATGACCATCTCCTTCGCCCTGAATTACCGCCCGTGGAACCGCGGCTCGCGCTTCTCCAACATCGCCTGCACACCCTCGCGAGCGTCCTCACTGGTAAATGTCCAACTCTGCTGCAGCGATTCGAAGTCGAGCATCTCCTCCAATGTGTGGCGGATTCCTCGGTATATCGCCCGTTTTGTGAGCCGCACTGCTAGTGGCCCGGCGCTTGCCATTTCCTTTGCCCACGCTGCCACCTGCGTTTCGAAGTCTTCCGGCGTAGCAATCCTGTCGACAAGCCCGAGGCGGTAAGCCTCCTCCGCGTCCACAATCCGGCCCGAAAAAAGCAAATCACAAGCTCGCGATGTGCCGACAAGCCGCGGCAAAAAGTAGGTTGCCCCCATGCCTGGGTGAATACCCAACCGCGTGAACGTAAAGCCAATCTTTGCTGCGCGCGAGGCAATCCGTAGATCACATGCGAGTGCGAGGCATGCACCGGCACCAACGGCGTGCCCGTTGATCGCAGCAATCGTCGGCATCGGCAGGCGAACGATGGAAAGATAACGGTCATAAAACTCGCGCGGAGAACCTGCCATTGTCGGGCCTTCTGTCCCGCTCAGTAGGCCGGTATCGCGCGCAAGCATTCCAAGGTCTCCCCCTGAGCTGAAAGCCTTACCCTCACCACGCAGCACAACTACACGCACAGAACGGTCTTCTCGCAGCTCGCCGACCACCCGAGCCAGCTCCTCACCCATCGCAGGTGTCATCGAATTGCGAGTCTCCGGACGATTCAGCGCAATCGTAACGATCCCTTCCTCCGAACGAATCACCTTCAGATGCTCGTACATCGCCGCTCCTCTGACCATCGTGATCAAACGCTGTCCTTGCGCATCGAGCACAGCTTCGACAACATCAAGCCCCATCCACGCATTATGCGCAAGGGTACCGCTCTTTTGCTTTGGCTGGCGCTCCCCCTGCTCCTACTTGGCATTTGGCTTTCAGGGGTCCGACTGACTGGACAGATCTTCTGCGAGAAGTTCAGTGCCCTACCACTTACCTCCGGTGGGACCTCTGTAAGCTGTCACCCAGCGTCCTGGATTTGGCCGCGGATCCGCCTCTGGAACCTTCGGTCCAGCGCACTTGTAAGCGGCGGTTCCTTCGAGCTCCGCTGGAGCGTGCCCGAAGCGGTACTCACACTCGATGAAGAATGCAGTTGGGAGATCGGCACCTTTTGCTTTCGTGCCCGCATTCACCAGCCAACCCTGGTTGTTCACGCAGTCGCGGGAAAGGAGCAAACGGCCTTTCCGACCCTGGCTCTTCCTCTTTTTCAGGAACTCGCCTCAGCTTCACTGGTAGGTCGCCAACTGGCTTTGGAGATCGACGAAGGCACGATCGACTTCGACGCAGGGGAAAATTCCGGAGGTCGGCAGCCGGTCGTTCGTGATCTGCGAGGTAGCTTGGAGCCTAAGGCGGAGAACGCTTTGCGGCTTGTCTGGGGCGGGCGCGTTGGCGGCGCTGGCTCCCCGGCGCGTGCGAATCTTGCGCTCGCTTTCGCCGCTGGTGCGACGAAGATCGAGCTAGCCGGAAGCTGGCGAGTCTTTCCCGGCCTACTCCTCGAAGTTCCGAATTCGCGAATAGAAATCGCCGAGGGAGGCGTTTCCTTGCGGGAAGTTCACTTGCGGCTCAATGGAGCACCAGTGAACTTATCGGGAACGATTGGCTGGAACGAAGACCAGCCGCGCAGCCTCGCGATGGAGTGGCGGAAGATTCAGATCGGTCCCCTCATCGATGCCCTGTGGGCTGATTTGCGCGGAACCTTGCAAGGGGAACTCGCGGGTACGCTACGGGCGGTACCTCCGCCTTGTGGGCGTTTTCTGGATCCCTCACACTGGACTGTCGAGGCGCACCTCAGTGCCCGGCGTCTTCATTGGAGTGGCGTGAATCTGCTTTACGGGCTCCTGTCGACCGCTTACCACGGCCTCAGCGGCGACAAGGAGCGGCTTTTGCCGCAAGCGCTCCGCCAAACTTTCCCGAGCGAGTTACTGCTCGCCGAGACCGTCATCGAGCGTGCCGAAGCTTCGCTTCAATTCGAGAGGGCGCGCCTGACAATTGCCTCTCTGAACCTACACGGCTTCCATTTCGACATCGCAGGGAGCGGGACAATTACAGCGGAGACGGGTGTGCCGGAAGTCGCGGCCAATTTCACACTCGCAACCAGTCCCCGCCTGAGCGCTGAGTTGTGCAGAGCAGCAACGGAGTACTGCAACCTAACCACGGCAAACGAAACGTTGCGCTTGCACTACCGCTGGCAGGGCAACCCAAACGAGAGCCTGCCTGAATGGCTTCCAGAGGCCAGCCCTTAAGTTCACCCCAGGACCAGGAGCCCGGCCCTTTTGGCGCTGAGAGAGGAAACCGAAAAATACCTTCCTCTCTCAGTCATCGCTTCGCTTAGATCCTCGGCCGATCACGGGTAGCAGGTCAGGCGCAGCATGCTGGATTTTTTCTTCGGTCGTGGCAGGGTGCCGTCGAAGGCCGTGGTGCGGATCACCACCCGCCGCTTGGCACGGTCCTTGGCCGTCTGGACCACCAGCGCCTTCATCGCCAGCGGCTGGCTGCACCAGTCGGTCTGCGCC
>JAOAHD010000019.1 GCA_026415395.1 Candidatus Binatia bacterium
ACATACTGCGTCACGCTCAAGCTCCCCCTCGGCAAAGACGTTGCGCACGTGCTTGGTGATGACGGAGCGCTCGCGGCCGAAAAGCTGGGCCATCTGCTCCTGCGTGAGCCAGACCGTATCCTGATCCAGCCGCACCTCCACGCGCGCCTCGCCGCCTTCGTAGATGATGATCTCGCTGGCAGGCTTCACAGGCCCCGCTCCTTGAGGAAGGCCTCGGCGTCCTTCACCCGCAGTTCGCCGGAGATCAGTTTGGGCAGCAGGGTGTCGCGGAGTTGGGCGAGGGTGCGGGACTCCCGTTCGTTTTCCGCGAGCTGTCGATAAAGTAAGGCAGCCGACCCTGTGAAACTTGTCAGCACCGGGTCGGAAGGAACTACGACGCGAAGTGGTCGGAAGTTGCTTTTGCTGATCTCCTGAAACGTCGAGCCGTTGGCGTTGCCGACGATGGCATCCATGCTTTCAAGACACCAGAGCAATACGAAGACGTTTGACAGAACACCATCGCATTTCATTGCGATGAAACCTTGATTGATCGCAGTAGGAACTTCAGCAATCGCCAAGTAGCCGATTGGCGCCCGTGAAGAGAGCAGCACCGTGCCGACTGGCAAAAGGCCAGAACTGATCTTTGCAAGACCGGCATCCGTAATCTTTCGATCCGTGTCCAGCAAAACGGGAAACTTCAGAGTGGACAGGTCTTTGGGCGTTGCCCAGCAGTGTTGCCCTCCTTCCCAAAACTCCGGCTCTTTGGTGCTGGGCGTCGATCCACCGCAGACTGTCACCTCCTCACCAATCGTAGAGTAACGCCAACCCTCCGGAATCTCGCCCAATTCCGATTCGACCAACCGGTCGGGGAAGAGGTCGTAGAGGTGGGCGGGCAGGCCGGGCAGGGACTGGCTGCGCTGCCAGCGGCCTTCCATCTTGGCGCGCACAGGTTCGAAGTCCACGAACCACGCCTTGAACAAGGCCCGCGCCATGGCCTCCAGCGTTTCGTTCTGGCGGCGGTTCAGTTCAATCTTGTCGTCCAGCGTGCCGAGGATGTGGGCGATGGCGCGTTGTTCATCCAGCGGTGGCTCTGGTATGAGCACCTTTAGTAGTTCCGCTTGCCGAATGCCCTGAGCAGTGGTTCCAGTAGCGCGCGATAGTAGGTCGTGCTGCACACCTTGCGAACGTAGGGCGTAGTACAGGAACCGGCCTTGCATCCGGTTCTTCTTTGTCCGGAGTCCAAATAAACGCTGCCCTAAGCACCAATCGAGCTCCTTTTCGACGAACGCGACCTCGCCGAGCGGCGCCTCGGAAGTCATGAGAACGTCGTCGGCCAAGAGCGGGGATTTCATCCAACGGAAATAGGTTTGATCGTCCACAAACCGAGGCTCATCTGCCGTCAAGTCGATGCGACCATCTTTGACGGCTTTCGCGGAGATGACGCGATGTCCCTGGCCAGTGAAATCGCTGCCGAGCTTCAGTGGCGTAACACCTCTCCGGTCAAGTACCTCGGCTAGGAGTTCACCGAGCGGGGTTGGCTTCCAATCAGGGCGCATACCCCAACCTCGCCAAGTTCTCGCGCATCACCTTCTCCAGCCGCGCGCTCACGGCAAACAGCTCGCCGAGCCGCGCCGTGAGCCGTACCCGCGACTGCTGCAGCGGCCTGCCGTCACGAAACGCACGACATCCAAATAAATGCACGCGTGCATTTCCCGTCCATATCCGTGCATTTACGGTCGTCACCTGGGTGTCCTCCGGTAGGCCACGCCGCGCCCGCGCCCGCC